>NZ_JBSFTC010000314.1:0-11967 GCF_053590415.1 Nonomuraea sp. NPDC003201 | reverse complement strand
CCTCCCCCGTCCCCCCGCCCCCCGCCCCGCGCTCCCGGCACCCGGCACCCGGCACCCGGCACCCGGCACCCGGCACCCGGCACCCGGCACCCGGCACCCGGCACCGCGTCGGGCGCGGGTTCCCCGTGGGGAGGGGGTTCATCCGTGCAGGTTTGGAACGTTACGGGATAGTTATCGTTGGTACGCCCACAAAACTCCCGCCTCAGTTGTCACACATAAAGGAGAAAAAGCACATATCCCAGGAGTAGCCCCCTTGAATCGCGTCCCCCGGATGCTGCCGGTCCTGGTCGCATTGGCCGCCATGACGGCCTGTGCGGCGGAGAACGTCCCCGTTCCGCAAACGCAGCAAGCCTCGGTGGTCCGGGCCGCCGGCGCGGTGAGCGTCACGGCCCCGGACGAGCCGGACAAGCCCGCAAAAAAGGTCAAGCTCGATATAGCCGACATCACCCCGATGGGGGAGGAGTCGGAGAAGGTAGGCGTCGGCTTCCCGATCATCGTCACGTTCGACCGCGACGTGAAGGACCGGGCGGCCGCGGAGGCGCTGCTGGAGGTGGAGGCGGAGAAGCCGGTCGACGGCGCCTGGCGCTGGGTGTCGGCGCGCAAGGTCATCTACCGGACGAAGACGTACTGGAAGCCTCACCAGAAGGTCCTCTTCACCGCCCGCCTGTCGCAGCTCCCCGGCAACACCGGTGCCAAGGACGTCTCCCGCCGCTTCGCCGTCGGCACGTCGCAGATCTCCGTGGTCAACACCCGTAACCACCAGATGAAGGTCTACCGCGACGGCAAGCTGACCAAGAAGATCCCGATCAGCGCAGGCAGGGGCGGGCTGATCAAGAACGGCGTGGACGTCTACCTCACCACCAGCGGTGTTCACCTCACCATGGGCAAGAAGGCCGTGGAGACCATGACCTCCTCCTGGATGGGCGTGACGGATCCCAAGGATCCGCGCTACTACAAGGAGGAGATCCCGTGGGCGGTCCGCATCTCCGACAGCGGTGAGTACGTGCACCAGAGCGCCGGCTACTACCAGTTCCTCGGCCGCTCCAACCAGAGCCACGGCTGCGTGCGGGCCACCCCCGCCGGAGCCAAGTGGTTCTACGGCATCGCCCAGCGCGGCGACGTCGTCAAGATCACCGGTACGAAGCGCAAGCTGCAGTGGAACAACGGCTGGAGCTACTGGCAGCTGAACTGGACCCAGTGGAAGAAGGGCAGCGCCCTGAAGGGCTGACCCCGTAAGGACATCAGGGCCGCTCTCCCAAGGCCAGGGAGGGCGGCCCTGCGGCCGTCAGGGGCCGGTCAGAGCTTGTCGATGGGCGCGTACGCCAGCAGCAGCGTCTTCTCCCCGCCGCTGCCGAAGTCGATCTTGACCTTGGTCTTCTCCGCCACCCCGTCCACGGACACCACCGTGCCCAGCCCGAACGCGTCATGCGTCACCCGGTCGCCGGGCGCCAGCGAAGGCACCTTCCGCCCGCCGGTCTTGGCGGGCGGGCGGGCGGCGGGCTCCTTGCGGGTGGCCGCGCTCCAGGCGGACTTCTCCGGATCCGTACGCCAGTCGATGAGCTGCCCCGGCACCTCGTTCACGAACCGCGAGGCCGGGTTGAACGCCGGCGCCCCCCAGGAGCTGCGCACGGCCGCCCGCGTGATGTAGAGCCGCTGCTGCGCCCTGGTGATCCCCACGTACGCCAGCCGCCGCTCCTCCTCCAGCTCCTTGGGCTCCCCGAGCGAGCGGATGTGCGGGAACACCCCGTCCTCCATGGCCGTCAGGAAGACGACGGGGAACTCCAGCCCCTTGGCGGTGTGCAGGGTCATCAGCGTGACGACCCCCTGCCCGCCGTCGGCCTCGGGGATCTGGTCGGCGTCGGCCACGAGCGACACCTGCTCCAGGAACTCCACCAGCGTCCCCTCCGGATTGGCCTCCTCGAACTCGGAGGCGACGGAGATGAGCTCGTTGAGGTTTTCCAGGCGCGACTCGTCCTGCGGGTCCTCCGACGCCTCCAGCTCGGCGCGGTAGCCGGTGGCCACCAGCACCTCCTCGGCCAGCGCCGACGGCGGCATGCCCTCGGCCTTGGCGATCAGCTCCTCGAGCATCGCGACGAACTCGCGTACGGCGTTGAGCGAGCGCGTGGCCATCCCGTACGCCTCGTCGGCCCTGCGCAGCGCGTCCCAGAACGGGATGCGCTCGCGCGACGACAGCGCCTCGACCATCGCCTCGGCGCGGTCGCCGATGCCGCGCTTGGGCACGTTGAGGATGCGGCGCAGCGAGACCACGTCGGCCGGGTTGGCCAGCACGCGCAGGTACGCCAGCAGGTCCTTGACCTCCTTGCGCTCGTAGAAGCGCACGCCCCCGACCACCTTGTACGGCAGCCCGGTGCGGATGAAGATCTCCTCGAACACCCGGGAGGCCGCGTTGGTCCGGTAGAAGACGGCCACCTCGCCCGGCTTGACGTCTTCCTCGTCGCTGAGCCGGTCGACCTCCTGGGCCACGAACATGGCCTCGTCGTGCTCGTTGTCGGCGACATATCCCACGATCTTGGGCCCGTCGCCCTGGTCGGACCAGAGGTTCTTGGGCTTGCGCGACTCGTTGCGCGCGATGACCGCGTTGGCGGCGGCCAGGATGTTCTGGGTGGAGCGGTAGTTCTGCTCCAGCAGGATGGTGCGCGCGTCCGGATAGTCGCGTTCGAACTCCAGGATGTTGCGGATCGTCGCGCCGCGGAAGGCGTAGATGGACTGGTCGGCGTCGCCCACCACGCACAGCTCGGACATGTCGGAGCCCGTCCGGACCAGCTCGCCGTCGGTCGTGCGCAGCTCGGGATGCCCGACCAACTCCCTGATCAGGATGTACTGGGCGTGGTTGGTGTCCTGGTATTCGTCGACCAGCACGTGCCTGAACCGCATCCGGTAGTGCTCGGCCACGTCGGGGAAGAGCTGGAACAACGTCACCGTGTTCATGATGATGTCGTCGAAGTCCATCGCGCCGGCCTCGGTCAACTTGAGCTGATAGGCCTTGTACGCCTCCGCCAGCGTCTTCTCCAGGTGCGAGCCCGCCTTGTCGAGCGCGGTCTCGTAGTCGATCAGCTCGTTCTTGAAGTTGCTGACCTGGGCCGAGAAGGAGCGCGGCGGGTAACGCTTGGGATCGAGCTCCATCTCCCTGCAGACCATGGCCATGAGCCGCTGCGAGTCGGCCTGGTCGTAGATCGAGAAGCTCGACGGGAACCCCAGCCGCTTGGCCTCCCGCCGCAGGATGCGCATGCAGGCGCTGTGGAACGTCATCACCCACATCGCCCTGGACCGCGGGCCGACCAGCTTGTCGATGCGCTCCTTCATCTCGCGGGCGGCCTTGTTGGTGAAGGTGATCGCCAGGATCTCGCCCGGGTGCACCTCGCGCTCGGCCAGCAGGTACGCGATGCGATGCGTGAGCACCCGCGTCTTCCCGGAGCCCGCCCCCGCCACGATGAGCAGCGGACTGCCATGATGGATCACGGCCTCGCGCTGCTGAGGGTTGAGGCCGTCGAGCAGAGGGTGGTCAACAGAGACTTGGGTCGGCACCTATCTAGGTTAGGACGCCCCACCGACAATCGGCGCCCGGAATGCCTTCGGCGGAGGGCCGGTTGTCTTTTCGTAGAACTTCAGAAAGGGGAGTCATGCTGCCGGAAGCCGAGATCAACCGGGTCCTCGTGGTGACCGCCCATCCGGACGACGTCGACTTCGGCGCGGCGGGGAGCGTGGCGCTGTTCGTCGACAAGGGCGTCGAGGTCACGTACCTGCTGGCCACGGATGGCGATGCGGGCGGCAACGAACGTACGTTGGACAACTCCGGCATGGCCGAGCTCCGCAGGACCGAACAGCGGGCCGCCGCCAAGGCGGTCGGCGTCACCGACGTGCGGTTCCTCGGCTACAAGGACGGGCTCGTGGTGCCCTCGATCGAGCTGAGGCGCGACATCTCCCGCGTGATCCGTCAGGTCAGGCCGGACCTGGTCATCACCCACCACCCCGATCGCAACTACCACAACGTCGCCCCCAGCCACCCCGACCACCGCGCGGTGGGCGGCTCCGCCCTGGACGCCGTCTACCCGGACGCCCGCAACCCCTACGCCTTCCCCGAACTGGTGCGGGAGGAGGGCCTGGAGGCGTGGACCGTACGTGAGGTCTGGCTGACGGGCGGCTCGACCCCCAACCACTGGGTGGACGTCACCGAGGCCATGGACCGCAAGCTCGCGGCCTTGCAGTCACATGTGAGCCAGGTCGCCCACGTGGAGGGCTTCGTCGACTTCGTCAAGACCCGCTTCGCCGCCTGGGCCGACCAGGCCGGCTTCGCCTCGGGCCACTACGCGGAGGCCTTCCAGGTCGTCCCCACGGGCTGACCCTCCCTAGGGCACCGACCCTGGGGACACGACCCAGAGGGAGGGCTGGCCGGTGACCTCGGAGATGACGTCGAAGTCCCGGTCGTAATGCAGGATCGTCGCCCCGTGCACCTCGGCACAGGCGGCGATCAGCAGGTCGCTCGGTCCGACGGCCCGGTGGTGCGATTTGCGCGCGAGGATCGCCTGGACGTCCAGCGCCCGGGCGGCCGCCTCCTTCTCATGGATGGACAGGAGGCGGAAGCCCTCGCGCAGGTAGTGGGCGTCGCGCTCGTAATCCGCCGGGTCACGCGCGCTGAAGAGGACCTCGAGCTGCGTGACCTCACAGATGGCCAGCATCTTGTCGAGCATGAGCGGCTCGAGTGCGCGGTGGACCGCCGGGTGCGGCATGCGTGCCAGTGCGCTCTTGTCGATGAGGTAGACCACGCCGGTGGCTACCACGCATGCTTCATGATCTCCGGATCCAGAAGATCGGAATAGTCCCGGGTACGCCAGTATTCGAACGCTTCGCGACGCTTTGCCCTTTCGGCGATCTCCTCCAGGGCCGCGTTCACCGTCTCCTTCATGGTCGAAGTCCCCAACTCGTGCTGGGCGACCTCCAGTAGCTCCTTGTCGATGTCGATTACCGTACGCATGCAACACCACCTCCGTGCCTCCATCGTATATCAGAACTTGTGATCTTGATATACGCATTCCCCGACTGCGGGAAGCGCGCGCTGGAGACGTTAAAGCATCGAGGTGGGACGTTCATGGAACGCTCCAATCGAAGGTGAAGGATCTTCCCCCTTCGGGTCAGGAATCCTCATCCTCGGCTGATCAAAGATCCACCGGAGTGCCGGAAATGCTCACGTTCCGTCACTTTCGCTTGGCGGCGAGGCGGGCGAAGAGGTAGCCGAAGGAATTGGTGGCCAGGTGCAGCATGGCCGGGGTCAGGAGGCCGCCGCGGCGCCGGAGCTCGCAGAACAGCACCCCGGCCGCCGCCGTGGACACCACGCTCCCCGCCACCACCCGTGCCGTGTCCAGGCGGGCCGGGGAGTCGCCCGACGTCAGGGCGCCGAGGGCGGGGTTGGCGTGGGCCATGTCGATGGCCGGGAGGATGTGCCAGAGGCCGAACAGGGACGACGAGATCGCCGTGGCGGCCACCGTGCCGTGATCCTTGCGCAGCATCGCGTACAGGGCGCCCCGGAAGCCCACCTCCTCCAGCAGGACCGTGCCCAGCGGGACCTGGAGCAGGGCCTCCTCCAGGACGCGGGCGCGCGAGAGCGACAGGGCACGCTCGTCGCGGAAGAGCTGCCTGGTGCGGGGGTTGGCGATGCCGACGGCGTAAACGGCCGCCACCGCCGCCGCCAGCGCGCCTCCCGCCACGGCGCCGCGCCGGCCGTGCTCGAACCCGAGCTCCTTCCACGACAGGCCGGACCTGCGGGCCGCCGCCACCAGGGCGGCGGTCGCGGCGGCCGAGGTCAGGGGGGCCAGGCGAGGGGCCACCTTGTTGTTCAGGAGGTTGGCTGCGGCGAGGATCGCGATCGAGCGGAGCAACACCCTTGCCAGGCTACGTCGCCCACAGCATCTTCGCCCACGCACTCCACCCACGCCCACGCACTCCACCCACGCCCTCGGCTCCGCCCACGCCTCGCACTCCACCCACGCGCCCGGCTCCACCCACGCGCCCGGCTCCGCCCACGTACTCCACCTACGCGGTCAGCTTCGCCCACGTACTCCACTCACGCGGTCGGCTTCGCCCACGCCTGGCTTCGCCCGCGGCGCCGGTCGGTCGGGGTCAGGAGGCGGCTGGGCGGCGCCAGCCTGTGGGGAAGCGGCTGCGGCGGCGCTCTTCCGGGGTGAGGCCGCCCCAGATGCCCTCCGACTCGCCTGAACGTAACGCGTACGCGCGGCACTCCTCGATGACCTGGCAGCGCGCGCAGACCGCTTTGGCGCGGGCCTCCTGCAAGGGGGTGGGGGCGAGGGGGAAGAAGAGGTCAGGGTCGCTGGATCTGCACGCACCCCTTCGCAGCCAGCCGATCTCCTCCAATGGCATGGGTCAACGGTAGAGCGTGGGCATGATCAGATACATCATCCTCTGGGTTGACCCGCGAATACATCCTGGGGTCCGATCCGCGCCCCGCGTGTACGCCCCGGTCAGCACGCGTTCACGCCGTCCCGATAACCGGTCGCGAACGACGTCTGGCGCTGCTCGGCCGTCCCGTGAGCAGACGGGTTCAGCCAGTCGTCCGTCGGGTCGCCCGCCGCCTCCAGGCTCGTGAGCAGCTCGTCCTCGTCGCCCGGTTGCGTGTTGAGCACGCCCGAGCGCACGAGCGCCGAGAGGGTCCCGCCCGCGTAACAGTCGGCCTGGAGCTCCATTTGTACGTTGAGCTGGAAGTTCGTCTGGAGCTGCGCCTGGATCGCGTGCCCGAACTCGTGGGGAATGATCACGTAGACCGACCCGTCGCCCATCTCGTTCCAGAGCGACTCCATCCAGGTTTGGTCAAAGGCGATGAAGTGGCCGATGGGGCAGTAGAAGGCGTTGTTCGGGACGGCGGGCTCGTTGCCGCAGCTGGGGCCGGAGTTCCCGGAGTAGGGGACGAAGTCGGAGATAGGCCGATAGGTCCGCCCGCTCTGCTGGAACTGCTGGGTCCAGAACGCCTCCGTCAGCGTACGGGCGGTACGCACATCGTCCTCGAACGAGTCGGCCCCCTGAGTGTCCATGGACGGCCGCCTGGTGAGGCCGCAGGCGCCGACCAGGAGGACCAGGGCGACGATCAGAATGCGCTTCACGGGCTTCACACGTCCCAAGTGTGGACGGGCTCATTGGTATGCATCCGCTCGATGTACCCGAGCATCATGGACCGCAACGCCTCGTGCCGGTCCCCGGAGACTTCTTCGTGCGCGCGCACGCGTTCCACCTGCCAGCTCGCCCCCGTACGGCCGGTCAGGCAGCGCCCCTCGATGATGCCGAGCAGCCGGTCGGCAACGGGACCGTCCACGCCCCACCTGGCCAGCCCCTCGCGCGCCATGGGCAGCAGGCGCCGCAGGATCAGCTCGGCCGCCGGCACCTCACCCATGCCCGGCCAGTACAGCCGCGCGTCCAGCCCGTGCCGCGCCGCCGCGCCGAGGTTGTCCTCCGCCGCCTGGAACGACATCTGGCTCCAGATCGGCCGCTCGGTGTACGGCAGCACGCGCATCAACCCGTAGTAGAACGCCGCGTTCGCCGCGATGTCGGCCACGGTGGGCCCGGCGGGCAGCACGCGGTTCTCCACGCGCAGGTGCGGCACCCCGTCCACCACCGCGTACACCGGCCGGTTCCACCGGTAGATCGTGCCGTTGTGCAGGGTCAGCTCGTGCAGGTGGGGGATGCGGCCCTGTTCGAGCTCGGTACGGGGGTCCTCGTCCTCGCACAGGGGCAGCAGGGCCGGGTAGTAGCTGACGTTCTCCTCGAACAGGTCGAAGACGCTCGTGATCCACCGCTCCCCGAACCACACCCTCGGCCGCACTCCCTGCGTCTTCAACTCGGCCGGCCGCGTGTCCGTGGCCTGCTCGAACAGGGTGATCCTGGTCTCGCGGTGCAACTCCTTGCCGAACAGGTACGGGGAGTTGGCCGCCACCGCCACCTGGGGCCCGGCGATGGCCTGGGCCGCGTTCCAGTGCGAGGCGAACGCGTCGGGGCTGACCTGCAGATGCAGCTGCACGCTCGTGCAGGCGGCCTCGGGGGCGACGCTGTCCGCGTGGGTGTCCAGGCGCTCGACGCCCTCGATGGCCAGGTGCAGGTCCTCGCCGCGGGCCGCGAAGATCTGCTCGTTGAGCAGACGGTAGCGAGGGTTCGCGGAGAGCGTGCCCTCGCCGATGTCCTGCTCGCGCAGGGTGGGCAGGATGCCGATCAGTACGAGGTGACCGTCCTGGGAGCGGGCGCGTTCCTCGGCGTGGTTGAGCCGCGTCCTGACGTCGTCCTCCAGGCGGAGCGCGCCGTCGCCGCCCAGCTCCTGCGGCTCGATGTTGATCTCGATGTTGAACTGTCCCAGCTCCGTGGCCCAGTCGGGCTGCTCGATCGCGGCCAGCACCTGGGCGTTGCGCATGGCCGCCTCGCCGTACGCGTCCACGATGTTGAGCTCGATCTCCAGGCCGGCGAGGGGGCGCTCGATCTCAAAGCGGGACTCGCGCAACATCTGGGCGAAGACGTCGAGGCATCGATACACCTTTTCCCGATATTTCCGTCGGTCGTCCCGGCTGAAGACGACGCTTGGCACGTCTCTGCCCATATCAGGAAATGTTGCACGCCAACACCAGACCCAACAAGCCCAGACCACCACCCGTTTCCGATACCGCGCCAGCCGGGCAGCCCTGGCCCCCTTGCTCCAGTGGCGCTCCTCCCCGGGGGTGGTGGGGCTCCTGGAGGGTGGCGGCGAGGTCGGGTGCGGGGGCGGTGCGGCTATGGAGTCGGGATGTGCCTCCGGGGCCGCAGCGAGCGAGGGTCAGGCGGTGCCTGACGGGCGAGTGCTACGCGAGATGTGGCGGGCGAGTCTTGAGCGGCGGCGCATCGAGCAAGGCCCGGGGTAGGCGTACCGAGCGAGGCCGGGACGGGCGTACCGAGCGAGGCCGGGACGGGCGTACCGAGCGAGGCCGGGATGGGCGCATCGGGGGAGGCCCATGACGGGGTGTGGTGGGCGAAGTTGGGGGCGGCGGGGTGAGTGGGCGGGAGCCAGCCGTACAAGATGATTATGGGTTTAGGGTGCTGGGATGCGTGTATTGATTACTGGCGGGGCGGGATATATCGGGAGCACGGTCGCGTCGGCGTGCCTCGATGCCGGGATCGAGCCCGTCATTCTCGACAACCTCGTCACGGGCAGGCGCGAGTTCGCGAAGGGGCGGGCGTTCTATGAAGGGGATATCAGCGACGGTCCACTGATTGACAAGATATTCGCGGAATATCCGGATATTGAGGCCGTAGTCCACTGTGCCGCGCTCATCGTGGTCCCCGACTCCGTCGCCGACCCCATCGGCTACTACCGCGCGAACGTCACCAAGAGCCTCGAGTTCGTCGATCACCTGATCCGCAACGGCTGCACCCGGATGATCTTCAGCTCCTCCGCGTCCATCTACCGCACGGGTGACGACCACACGGTGAACGAGGACTCCCCCCTCGACCCCCAGAGCCCGTACGCGCGGACCAAGGCGGTCTGCGAGGCCATGTTCGCCGACATCGCCGCAGGCCGCCCGATCAGGATCCTCTCCCTGCGCTACTTCAACCCGATCGGCGCCGACCCCGAGATGCGCACCGGTCTGCAGCTGCGGCGGCCCAGCCACGCCCTCGGCAAGATGATCGAGGCGTACGAGGACGGCATCCCCTTCCGGATCACCGGCACCGGCTACCCGACCAGGGACGGCACGGGCATCCGCGACTACGTCCACGTCTGGGACCTGGCGACGGCGCACGTGGCGGCGCTGCGGCGGTTCGACGAGCTGGACGTCGATGCGATCAACCTGGGCACCGGCGCCGGCACCACCGTCCGCGAGCTGGCCGAGGCGTTCAACCGCGTCGTCGACCGCCCGATCGAGGTCGTCGAGACCGACCCGCGCCCCGGCGACGTGGCAGGCGCCTACACCCGCAGCGACCGCGCCCGCCGCCTGCTGGACTGGCGGGCCCGCTACTCCGTCGAGGAGGGCATCAGGCATTCGCTCGAATGGGCGGGTCTGCGGGAGTCCCGGCTCGGGTAGACCGCCGTCCTGCGGCGAAGTACAGTTCGTACACGAATAGTTCGTACACGAAAGAAGTGATGGAAGAAGCGGAGGCGGCCCGCGAGGTCGCGCGGCTCTACCCTGCGATCTACCGGCGGTTCAAGGCGTCCAAGCGACCGATCGCGGCCGGGCTGACCGCCAGGATGCACGCCGTGCTCGGCCACCTGCAGGCCGCCGGGCCGCTCACCCTGAGCGAGCTGGCCGAGCACCTGCAACTGTCCAAGGCCGCGACGACCGAGCTGGTCAACCGGGTCGAGGAGCGCGGCCTGGTGGGCAGGATCAGGGACGAGCGCGACCGGCGGCGGGTGTTCGTGTGGGTCACGGACGAAGGGCGGGCGGCCTTCGCGGCGGCCACACCACGGGTGCTCGAGGACGACCTGCTGGCGCGGGCCGTACGTCAGATGACGTCACAGGAGCGCGACGGGCTCGTCACGGGGCTCCGGGCGCTCCTCAGGGGCGAAGACCCAGGAGAGGACGAGCCGTGAACTGTCAGAGCTGCGGGATGCCCATGCGGACCGCCGACGACCACGCCCCCGGTCACCCGGACAGCACGTGGTGCCGGATGTGCGCCAAGCCGGACGGGACGCTGCAGGACTTCGACGAGCGGTTCGAGCGCATGGTGTAGTGGCAGACCCAGCGCACGGGCCAGGCCAGAGCCGTGGCCGAGGAGGCCACCAGGGCCTACATGCGCTCGATGCCCGCCTGGCGCGACCACCCGAGGCTCGCGTCATGAGGATCCTCGGCGTCGACAACATCCTGGTCGGGGTCGCGGACCTGGCGCGGGCCCGGGAGTTCTACGGGGGTGTGCTGGGGTTGGAGGAAAGGTTCGCGACGGGGGAGCTGGCGCTGTTCTCGATCGGGGAGGAGACCCCGGGGCTGCTGGTACGGGTCCAGGAGGGCGGGCCGGGCTCCATGCGCGTATGGCTGGAGGTGCCCGACGCCCGCGCGGCGGCCGATGAGCTGGGGATCGAGCCGTTCGAGGTGTTCACGGGCTGGACGGTCGAGATCGCCGACCCCTGGGGGAACGTCATCGGCCTGACCGACTACACGAAACAGCCTCACCTGGCCCGCGCGGGCTGAGGACGCCTTACCGGGAGGCGAGCGCCTCGTTCGGGAGGATCTGCAGTTCCTGCAGAATCCCGTCAATGACCTCTTCGGAGCTGGTCACCAGCTCCTCGGGCGGAGCTTTGATCGTCACCTTGTGGCCCCAGCCGCTGTAGCGGGCGTCAACCGTTTCCAGCGAGCCTGAAGGTTCTTTCTGGCTGGTGGAGAAGCGGCTGGGCAGGCCGGAAGAGCCGACGCTCAGCCGATAGTCCACCCCAGGGCCGTAATAGCTCCTGGTGAGCTTTCTCGCCTGCTCGATGGTGAGCGTGCCCCGGTAGAGGCCGCCCGTGCTGGACTTCGCGTGCGAGAGCAGGCCTTTCAACTGCGCGGGCCGGAAGAGGTCGACGGGGTGATAGCTGACGTCCGCCTTGCTCGCCTTGCCCATGCGCACCCAGGTCTTGCCTTCGGGCAGCTCCTTGAATTCGTCGCTCTGGAAGTACATCTGCTTCCCGACGGTCACGGCACGGAGGGTGAACTTCTTCGAGTGCTCCACGAAGCGCAGGGTCACATCAGAGGCGACGACCCCTGACTTGCCGAACTCGAAGATGCCGGTCATGCGGAGGGTATCCGGCTTCTTCCCCTTGGCCACCGTTCGGCCCAATTCGGAGATCTTCACGCCGTGCCCAGGCACGAACTGGCTCTTCAGCGCCTTCACCGGATCAGGGGCCGCCGCCTGCGCCGGTGCGGCGGTGACCAGCGCCGTGGCGGCCACCGCCGCCGCCAGAACTCGCTTCATGCGCATCCTTAGAGAGGAGAAAGCCTCCTCCCACCCAGCGGG
>NZ_JBSFTC010000313.1:0-11971 GCF_053590415.1 Nonomuraea sp. NPDC003201 | reverse complement strand
GCCGACGACCGCGACCGGCCGGACGGCATGGCCGCCGCGCCGGAGGAGCTCGTCGGCCTCAGCTCGTGACGGCCCGCTGTCTCGGCAGCGCCGCCGTCGCCGTTCCCCAGGACTCGAGCCGCGTACGGATCTCCTCGCGTACGGGGTGCGAGAGCGCGTCGTGGTAGGCGCGGTCCAGCAGCGCGTCGATCTCGACGCGCTGACCGGTCTCCGCCGAGCGGACCGCCGCCTCGACCATCGCGAGGCTGCGGACGTTGCCCGCGATCGCCCCCGGCGGCTCCACCCCCGCCCGCAGCGCCGCCACGAACTCCGCGAGCGCGCCGGCGATCTGCTCCCGGTCACCCCTCGGCACGTCCACCGCGCCGCCGGCGCTGGACGTGACGCGGTCCTCGCCGTCCCAGGTGGCGGTGCCCTGGGCGCCGCTGGCCAGCCACTCCCCGTTCCAGGACGTCTCCGCCCCCTCCGCGCACCAGCTGCCGGTGAACACGTAGCGGGTGCCCTCCTCGAACAGGAAGGTCGCCGTCGCCGCCGCGTCGCCCCGGTACCAGCTCCAGGGCGGGTTCCAGCTCTCGCAGCCGACCGAGACCGGCTCCGCGCCGAGCAGGTGACGGGCGGCGTCGAACGCGTGGATGGCCATGTCGACCAGCAGCGGCTGCTCCATCTCGTCGCGGAAGCCGCCGAAGCGCGGCGCGCGGAAGAACCCGGTGGTGAGCAGCCCGATCGGGCCGAGCTCGGCGATCCGGCTCCGGTACGCCTCCAGGGCGGCGAAGTACCGGCGCGACTGGCTGATCATCAGCAACCGCCCGGTCGCCTCGGCGGCGGCGGCCTGGACGAGCGCCTCGGCGAGGGTCGGCGCGGCCGGCTTCTCGCACAGCACCGGCAGCCCGGCGAACAGCGCCTCGACGTTCACCGCGGTGTGGGCCGCCGGGATCGTGACGTTCACGACGGCATCCGGCCCGGTCGCCAGGAGCTCGCTGAGCGAGGCGCCGACCTCGGCGTCCACGCCGACGGCCCGTACGGCCTGCGCCGCCCGGTCCGTGTCGAGGTCGGCCACCCCGACCAGCTCGACGTCGCCGGACTCCGCCAGGGTGCGCAGCCAGGCGACGCCCATCGCGCCCGCCCCGACCTGCACGATACGGAGCGGGCGCGCGCCGGAACGGTTCACTCGGCGTGCTCCTTGTTGTGCAGGGCGCCGCGGTAGCCGTGCCCGTTGAAGAAGTCGCCCGTCTCGTAGCGGAGCAGGATCGGCAGCTCGCGCCGGGACCGGTCGCCGGCCGCCCACTCGGCGGCGTTGGCGATGACGTGCAGCACGTCCGGGTGGTGGTAGACCGGGTAGTCCTGGTCGCCGGGGCTGAAGTAGAAGATCTTGCCGTTGCCGCGCCGGAAGGTGCAGCCGCTGCGGAAGACCTCGCCGCCGCTGAAGGAGCTGATGAAGATCAGCTCGTCGGGCGTGGGGATGTCGAACTGCTCGCCGTACATCTCCTGGGCGGGGATCTCGATGGGGTGCGGGATGCCGCGGGCGATGGGGTGGGTGGGGTTCACCGTCCAGACCAGCTCGCGGTCGTTCTCGCTGCGCCAGCGCAGCGTGCACGTGGTGCCCATGAGCTTGGTGAAGATCTTCGACCAGTGGCCGGAGTGCAGCACCACCAGCCCCATGCCCGACAGGACGTGCCGGTGCACCCGCTCCACCACCTCGTCGGCCACCTCCGCGTGGGCGGCGTGACCCCACCAGATGAGCACGTCGGTGTTCGCGAGCACCTCCTCGGTCAGGCCGTGCTCGGGGTCGTCCAGCGTGGCCGTGGCGACGGTCGCGCTGTCACCCAGCCAGCCCTCGATCCCCCGGCGGATGGCGTTGTGCATGCCGTCCGGGTAGATCTCGGCGACCCGGGGTTCGAGCTGCTCGTGGCGGTTCTCGCCCCATACGGTGACGTGGGTCTTCACACATGTTCCTTTCTCATTTGATCGCGCCGTTGATGGCGCCGGATGCGATGTGGCGCTGGGCGAAGATCAGCAGCAGGCCCGCCGGGATGGAGGCGGGGACGAGGGCCGCTGCCGCGACAGCTACTTCGGGCGCCTTTCCTGGGCACTTTCGCGCTGTCTTCATGTGAGCTACTCCTTGGCGGCATCGGGGGGTGGTTCTTGCAGGCCACTGGCGGATGGAGTCACGGAGGGAGCCGGGATGCGGAAGGCATCGCTCTCGAAACATGGGCATCTGTCGGTAAAGCGCTTAACCGCGCTTGCTTGTGAAGTATGTTGCGCTCATCGCACTGTGATGTCAATAACTAGTTAAGCGATTTACCGACGACGCCGCGATAGAGTTGCTCGCGCGTCCTCACGAGGTGGGAGGCGGGACAATCCATGGTCACGATGCGCGATGTCGCCGAGCGAGCCAGCGTCTCCATCGCCACGGTCTCCTTCGTCATCAACGGCACCAAGCGGGTCGCTCCGGAGACCCGGGCCCGCATCGAGGCGGCCATCCGGGAGCTCGGCTACCGGCGTAACGTCGTGGCCCGCGCGCTGGCCAGCTCGCGCACGCGCATCCTCGCGCTGCTGCACCCCTACCTCGAAGCGCGGCCGATCGCCACGGCCAACCAGTTCCTCATGAGCGCCGCCCACGGCGCCCGCGAGCGCGGCTACGACCTCGTGCTGTGGCCCGTGAACGACGACGAGCAGATGTCCCACCTGCTCGCCGGCGGTCTCGTGGACGGCGCGCTGCTCATGGAGGTCCAGCTCCGCGACCCCCGCGTGGACCGGCTGATCGCGTCCGGGCTGCCCTTCGCGCTGATCGGCCGGACCGAGGACGAAGACCTGCCGTTCGTCGACATGGACTTCACCACCACGATCGACCAGGCCGTCGGGCATCTCCGCTCTTTCGGCCACCGGCGCATCGCGCTCGTCACCCTGCGGATGAGGGCCTCGACCGGGAACGAGCCCGGCTGGATCATGCGGGTGAAGTCCGCGTACCTCGACGCGATGGCGGCCGCCGGCGCGCCGCCCACCGTCATCACCGTGGAGGGCACATCGGCCGGCGGGCGGAAGGCGGCGCGCCGGCTCAGCGAGGACTTCCCGGAGGTGACGGGCGTCGTCGTGGTGAACGAGGGCGCCTCGGCGGGGCTGGTCAAGGAGACGCGGGCGCTCGGCCGCAGCGTGCCGGACGACCTGTCGATCATCTCCGCGGCCACCACCGCCGAGCTCGGCGAGATGATCGAGCCGTCCCTGACCGTCATGACGGCGCCGGCCACCGAGCTGGGCCGCCTCGGCGTGAACGCGCTGATCGACCAGCTCGAAGGGGTGCCGGACGCCCCTCCGAACATCCTCATCCCCTGCACGCTGGTGCCGGGCCAGTCGGTCGGCCCCGCCCCTCTTTGATGATTTTCTCATTTACTCATGTGTCATGTTCAGCTGGCGGCTGCTGCTGGCCACCGGCGAGCCGCGCCACGCCGACCTCATCGAACGCACCCTCTACAACATCGTCGCGACCTCGCTCGGCGAGGACGGCCGCTCGTTCTTCTACGCCAACACCCTGCACCAGCGCCACCCGAGCGGCGACCATCCAGATCCACCAGTACGCGTCCTCCACCCTCGACGCCGTCGTGGCCGGCGAGCCGTTCGAGCTGGACGTCACGACGGACTACCCGCACGGCGGCGTGGTGACGATCACCGCACGGCGGGCGCCGGCCCGACCGGCGTCGATCATCCTGCGCGACCCGGAGTGGTCCCAGGACACCCGGCTCAGCCTCAACGGCGCACCCGTCGAGCCCGCCGGCATGACGCTGACCAGGACCTGGCAGCCGGGCGACCGGCTGGAGCTGACCCTCGACCTGCGGCCCCGGGTCGTCCGCCCGGACCACCGCGTCGACGCGATCCGCGGCTGCGTGGCCGTCCGGCGCGGGCCGGAGGTGCTCGCCCTGGAGTCGGTCGAATGCCGCCGTCGTGGGCGCTGGAGGACGCGACGCTGCTGCCGGACACCGTCACCGGGAAGCACGGTTCCGTGGTGGCCACCGCCCGGCACCACCGGTCCGGCGAGGACCGCACCGTGCCCCTGATCCCCTACCGCTCGTGGGCTCGCCGCGGCCCGTCGGCCATGCGCGTCTGGATCCCGGAGGCTCGCGGCTGATCGGACCGCGCCGGCGTCGGCGCGCAAATATCTTCAAGACCGGCCAGAGGCGCGCGGCCGATACTCGGCCGCATGACCGCCCTCGTTCCTCCCGCCGTGACCGTCGCCCGCCGCGGCCCGATGCTGGCCGTGCTGCTCACCGGCCAGGCCATGGCGTCCATGGACGGATCGATCGTGTCGGTGGCGGCGCAGACCATCCGTGACGGACTGCACGCCGGCAGCACCGCGATCCAGCTGGTCGTGTCGGGCTACCTGCTGACCACCGGCGTGCTCCTGGTCACCTGCGCGCGGATCGGCGACATCGTCGGGCACCGGCGCACGTTCCTCGCCGGGCTGGGCTGGTTCACGGTGGCGTCGCTGCTGTGCGGGCTGGCCCCGAACGCGCCCCTGCTGGTGGTGACCCGCGTCGCCCAGGCCGCGGGGGCGGCGCTGCTGATGCCGCAGGTCTTCTCGCTCATCCAGCGGCACTGGGACGGGCCGGCCCGCCGCCGGGCGATCGGCCTCTACAGCCTGGTGCTCGCCCTGGGAGTCGCGCTGGGGCAGGTCACCGGCGGGCTGGTCGCGGGCGCCGACCTGTTCGGCCTCTCCTGGCGCCCGGTGTTCCTGATCAACGTCCCGATCGGCGCGGTGCTGCTGGCGGTCGGACCGCGCGTCCTGCTGGGCTCCGGCCCGGACGAGCGGGTACGCCTCGACCCGGCCGGAACCGCTCTCCTGAGCGTCGCCATGGCCGCGTTCACGATGCCGCTCATCTTCGGCCGGGACCAGGGCTGGCCCGCCTGGGCATGGGTCTCGCTCGCCTGCGGAGCCGCCCTGCTGGTGGCGTTCGTCCGCTACGAGGCCCGGGCGCGGCACCCGCTGCTGGACCTGGCGGCGCTGCGGCCGCGCGGGGTGAAGCCGGGGCTGGTGGCCTGCTGGATCGTCATGGGCTGCTACACCGTCTTCCTGCTGACCCTGACCCTGCATCTGCAGTCCACGCTGCGCTTCTCCCCGCTCCAGGCGGGGCTCGCGTTCGTCCCGTACGCCGTCGGCTTCGGCGCGCTCAGCCTGACCTGGAACCGTTACCCCCGGTGGCTGCGGAACGCGCTGCCGGTGGCCGGGCCGATCGCGTTCGCGGCCGGGGCGGGCCTGCTGGTGCTCCTCCATCGCGACCAGTGGCATCCGTACGGCACCGTGCCGCTGCTGCTGCTCGCGGGGGCCGGGCACGCCGCCGGTTACAGCCCGCTGATCGCGCGGATCACGTACCTGGTGGAGCCGCGGCTCTCCTCGGCGATCTCGGCGCTCAACTCCACCGGCCCGACGCTGACCGGGGTGACGGCCGTCGCCGGGCTCGGCACCGTCTACTTCGCGGCCCCCTCCTCCGCCGAAGGTCTCCTGCGGGTCGTCGCCGCCGTCGCCGCCCTCCTCGTGGCCGGGGCGGCCTGCGCGCTGCGGGTCACGCGGGCCCGCCGGGGGTCGTGATGCCGGAGGCCGCCTTGGCCCGGACGGCGTCGAGCGAGTCGGCCACCGCCGTGACCTGCTCCGAAGCCGCCGCGATCACCGGGTCCGTGGCGGCGTGGGACGCGCAGCGCTCGGCGATCTGGCGCAGCCGTTCGATCAGCACCGTCCAGGCGGCCTCGCGCCAGGGGACCACGTTGTCCATCAGGTAGTACATCTCGAAGGCCGGCCCGGCCGTGCGTCCCGGATGGGCGGGGCCGGCGGGCCGCCGGCTCAGCTCGGTGCCGAGCGGCCGCAGCACGGCGGCCATCGTCGTGATCGCCGCGCCGATCAGGACCTCGAGCTCTTCCTCGCTCTCGTCGGTGTGCGTGAAGTAGCGGGTGAGCAGCCACAGGATCGCCTCGTAGGCGAGGTTGCACAGCTCGGCCAGCGCCAGGGTCCGCGGGTCGCCGATGAGCGGCTGCGGCTCCCGCACGTCGAAGGGCTGGCGGGTGAAGGCGCCGAGCGCGGGGTGGGCGGGTTCGAAGGCCGGGTCGGCGGCGCGCAGCGCGTGGTACTCCTCCCAGATCTTCAGGAAGCGGCCGTAATGGGCGTCCTGCCAGGCGCCCTGCGCTCCCTCGCCCTGCTCGATGATCTCCTCGATGGCGGCGCACGCCGACGCGAGGTCGGTCACCGCCACCATCTCGGGCCAGCGGAACAGCTCCGGGGTGGCCTGGGCCCGGGGCGAACCGCAGAACACCTGCTCCTCGCCGTACTTGGCGACCAGCGTGGTCAGGCCGTCCTTGATGCCGCGGTAGAGATGGCCGACCGTGGCGAACTCCTGCGCGCGGGGGAAGATCTCGCCGGACGCGATGGGCTCGGGCGGCGGATCGCAGGAGATGAACTCGGCGGCGTCGCGCCGCTCCATGCCCTCGGGCCGTTCGAGGTAGAGGAAGTGGGCCAGGGCGGCCTCGCCGAAGGGCAGCAGCCGCATCTGGATCGAGGGCGGGAACGCGCCGCAGGACTGCGGGAAGTTCGGCCTGCCGAAGGTGGGCGCGGCGCCGATGGACGACATGAGGTTGGCCACCAGGGCGAGATGGAGCATCTCCTGTACGGCGATGCCGTGGAGCTCCTGGCGCCAGCGATCGACCGCGGCCTGCTGCTCGCCGGTGAGCCCATCGTTCTTGAGGCTGAACTCGGCGAAGAGGTACTGGCACATGATCATGTGCTCGAGCTGCGAGGCCTGGACGAGCAGGTACCACACGTGCTCGCGGTGCTCGATGACGATGGGGGGCTCGGTCATGCTTACAGACTTACACAGCGGCCGCGCCTGCGGCAGGGCTTCGCCGCAAGGCCCGCACCCGCTGACCGGCGGCGAGCCTGGCGTTCGACACCATCTTCGCCGAAGGGCAGCGGCGGTACGTCGAGTCGTTGTCGGCGTACGCCCGCCAGTTCCTCGGCCGGTTTGACAAGCCGGACGTGGACGTCATCGAGGGCCTGTCACCCGCGTCGGCCGCCCCACTGCCCGGAGTGCGGCGAGCCGGTCCACCGCCGCACTCCCCAGCGGATCGTGGACCGGCTGCTCGCCATGGCGGACGGCACCCGCTTCCAGGTGCCGGCGCCCGTCGTACGCGACCGCGCGGGCACGCACGCCGAGGTCCTGCGGCAACTGGCGGGCGACGGTCTCAGCCGCTTCCGGGTGGACGGCGCGATCCACCCGGTGACCAGGCCGCCGGTGCTGGACGGAAACAAGAAGCACTCCATCGACGTCGTCGTGGACCGGCTCGCGGTGAAGCCGGGGCATCAGGCAGCGGCTGACCGACTCCGTCGAGACGGCGCTGGGGCTCGCGGGCGGTGTCGTCGGCGTCGAGTTCGTCGACCTGGATGCCACCGACCCGGAGCGCGAGCCGAGGTTCTCGGAGCGGACGGCGTGCCCGCGCGGGCACGACCTCGACCTCGAAGAGCTGGAGCCGCGGCTGTTCTCCTTCAACCTCAAGGGCGGCCGCTGCGAGCCCTGCTACGGCGAGGGCACCATCAGGGTCGAGATGAACTTCCTCCCGGCCGTCCACGTGCCGTGCGAGGTCTGCCACGGCGCCCAGTACAACCGGGAGACCCTGGAGGTCCGCTACAAGGGCAGGTCCATCGCCGACGTCCTCGCCATGACCATCGACGAGGCCGCGGCCTTCTTCGCCGAGCACGCGATCATCGCGCGGCACCTGCGGGTCCTGGCCGACGTCGGGCTCGGCCACGTCAAGCTGGGACAGCCCGCCACCACGCTGTCCGGCTGCGAGGCCCAGCGCGTCAAGCTCGCCGCCGAGCTGCAGCGCCGCTCCCGGGGCCGCACCCCGTACGTGCTCGACGAGCCGACCACCGGGCTGCACGCCGACGACGTCCGCAAGCTGCCGGCCGTGCTCCACCGGCTCGTCGACTCCGGCAACACCGTCGTGGTGATCGAGCACGACCTCGACGTGATCAAGACAGCCGACTGGCTGATCGACCTGGGCCCCGAGGGCGGCTCGGGCGGCGGCCAGGTGGTCGGCCACGGCCCCCCGGAAGCCGTGGCCGCCGATCCGCACTCCCACACGGGACGTTTCCTGCGCCCGCTCCTGGACGGCCGTCGGGAGTTCGCCGGCTGACCCGTCAGCCCGCGGCGAGGTCGCGGCGGCGCAGCCCGTACCGGCCGAGGATCGCCAGCGCCGCGGCGAGCACGGTCAGCACGACCGTGGCCACCGGGGCGAAGGACCCCAGCGGGTGCCAGGGCAGGTGGGACAGCACCGACGTGTTCACCAGCCACCCCGGCAGGTTCATGTAGGACCCCAGTACCTGCATGAACCCGCTGTAGACGAGCACCGCCCAGGCCGCGTTCACGGCCCGCGGGGCGATCCCGAGCAGCGCCGCGGGGACGGCGAGCAGCACCAGCACCTCGGGGGCGCGGATCAGGCTCGCCCAGGTGACCTCTCCCACGAGGCCGGGCTCGCCGGTCGACAGGGCAGCCCCTACGCCGAGCGCGCCGCCGTACACCACCGGCAGGGCGACCACGGCGAGCGCGGTGACCAGCAGGGACGACCAGTACCACGTCGATCTGCCGGTCGGCCCGGCCAGCACGGGAGCGATCCGGCCGCGTACCTCCTCCGCCCGCAGCCGGATGACCGACAGGACCGCGAAGACGCCGGTGTAGAGGGACCCGGTGAACACCATGAGGCTGATCCAGGCCCGCCCGAAGTCCGCGCCGGAGAAGATGGGGAGGTCGGTTTCGGCCATGCCTCCGGTCATGGCGCCCAGGACGAGGCCCACCGCGAGGAACGCGGCTCCCCACGCGAGTATGGCCGCCTGCTGGAGCCGCAGCGCGAGCGTGAACGGCGAGCGCAGCCAGGAGGGCGCCGACGCCCGGCCGGGACGCGGGGCCACCAAGGAGGCGCCGAGATCCCTGTGACTCGCCAGCGCGTAGGCGCCCGCGACCAGCAGCCCGGCGAGAACGACCGAGAGGCCGAGCGGCCACCAGCGCTCGTCGCCCAGCACCCGGGTCTGCTGCGACCAGCCGATCGGCGACAGCCAGAACAGCGGGCCGCCCTCCTGGCTCTGCAGCGCCCCCACGCCGCGCAGCAGCCACGCCGTGAAGAGCACCAGGCCCGCGAGCCCGTTCGCGCCCCGGGGGTGCTCGGTGACCTGGGCGGCGACCGCGGTGACCCCGGCGAACAGCAGCCCGGTCGCGGCGAGGGAGGCGCCGAACAGCAGCGCGCCGCCGGCGGGGAACCCGATGCTGACCGTCGCGGCGGTGGTGAGTGCCGCGAGCGCGGCGTTGCTGATCACGGCGACGATCAGCGCCGCGGTCAGCTGGGCGTGCCGGCCCACGACGGCCGCCCGGATGAGCTCGGCCCGGCCCGTCTGCTCCTCGGCCCGGGTGTGCCGGGTCATGAGCATCATGTTCATGATCGCGGCGGCCAGCAGGAACTCGACCCAGTAGGCGGCCAGGAAGTAGCTCTGCGTGCTGACCTCGCCGAACAGCGGCCCGCCGAGCACCCGCATGAAGGAGACGCGGATCATCTGCGAGGCCGAGGCCAGGGCCTCGGGCGTCGGGACGACCGCGTTGACGGCGGCGTAGTAGAAGCGCGGGACGAGCGCCGTGATCGCGACCAGCCAGAGCGTGAGCTTGATCCGGTCGCGGCGCAGCGCCAGCCGTACCATCGCGCCGGTGCCGGTCAGGTGACCGCTCCCCACTCCCGATCCGGTACGGCCGCGGGCTCCCGTGACCGTCGTGGTCATGCCGCCTCCTTGTGCGCGTAGTGCCGGAGCATGAGCTCCTCGAGCGTCGGCGGGTGGCTGACCAGCGCGTCGATGCCGAACGTGGTGAGGTGCCGGATGGCGGCGTCGAGGTGCTCGGCGTCCACGCCGAACCGCACGCTCCCGCCCTCGGTCTTCGCGTCGTGTACGCCGGGCAGCCGGTCGAGGCCGGTCACCGGGGTGGCGGTCTCGGCCACGACCGTCGTCCGGGTCAGGTGCCGCAGCTGCGCCAGCGTCCCCGACTCCACGACCTTTCCGTCCCGGATGATGGTGACCCGGTCGGCGAGGGACTCGACCTGGGCGAGGATGTGGCTGGACAGCAGGATGGTCCGGCCGGCGGCCTTGGCCTCGGCGACGACCTGCTGGAACACCGCCTCCATCAGCGGGTCCAGCCCGCTCGTGGGCTCGTCGAGGATCAGCAGGTCCACGTCCGCGGAGAGGGCGGCGACGAGGGCGACCTTCTGGCGGTTGCCCTTGGAGTAGGTCCGCGCCTTCTTCTTGGGGTCGAGCTCGAACCGCTCGATCAGTTCGTTCTTGCGCCGGTCGTCGAGCCCGCCGCGCAGCCGGCCGAGCACGTCGATGGCCTCGCCTCCGGTGAGGTTGGGCCACAGCTCGACGTCGCCCGGCACGTACGCCAGCCGCCGGTGCAGCGCGACGGCGTCGGCCCAGGGGTCGCCGCCCAGCAGCCTGGCGCTGCCGGAGGTGGCCCGGATCAGGCCCAGCAGGATGCGGATGGTGGTGCTCTTGCCCGCTCCGTTCGGGCCGAGATAGCCGTGCACCTCTCCGGGGTTCACGGTGAGGTCGAGCCCGTCGAGGGCGCGCGCGGGCCCGTAAGCCTTGACGAGCCCGGAAACGGCGATGGCAGGGGTCATGGGTTTCTCCGAATTGCGGTTCTCGTGGAGCCGGAGTTATCTGAGGGAGCCGGTGATGCGCGCGTCGAATTCGCGGTCCGGCAGGGACCTGTTGAGCTGGAGGAGGGCTTCGGCCTGCCAGCCCACGACGTAGCGGGTCTCCGGGCGGTCCGACTCGACGGCCTCCCGGATCGTCGCCCCGACGACGGCGGGGTCGGTGGCCTGGTCGCTCTGGTGGCCCGCCGGTGTCTCGGCGGCGCCGGCCATGGCCTCGGCCATCCGCCGGTAGGGCCCGTTCCCGGAGATCTCCCGCAACTGCCGGGCGGTCCCGGCCTCGAAGTCGGTCTTGATGATGCCGGGCTGGATGACGACGACGCGGACGCCGAACTGCGCGGTCTCCATGCGCAGCGTGTCGGAGAAGGCTTCCAGGGCGTGCTTGGAGGCGTAGTACCAGGCGCCGAGCGGGAAGGCGAGCTCGCCGCCGATCGAGGAGACGTTGACGATCGTGCCCGAGCCCCGCTGCCGCATCGGCGGCAGGACGAGCTGGGCCAGCCGGGCCGCGGCGAACACGTTGACCTCGAACAGGTCCCGCGCCATCGCCAGCGGCGTGTCCTCGACGGCGCCGTGGAGGACGGCTCCCGCGTTGTTGACCAGGACGTCGATCCGTCCGTGTTCGTCCAGGACGGTGTTGACGGCGCGCGTGAGGTCTTCCTCCTTGGTCACGTCCACCGGCAGCGGGCGGCCGCCCGCGTCGCGCAGCGCCGCCATCCTGCCCACCCGCCGCGCCGCGCCGTACACGAGGTGGCCGGCGTGCAGGAGTTCGAGCGCGGTGGCGTGGCCGATGCCGGACGAGGCGCCGGTCACGAGGCATACTTTGGCAACCTTGCCAAGCTGGGTCATGTCGGTTTCCCTCCGCGTGAACGGCGATCGTTCACGCATGGGGAAACGCTACGAATGCGTTCGCGTATTCGGCAAGTTACGAACGTCGTTGTCCCAGGTCAGAGCGGATTAACTGGCGCAACGACGGTGTCGGCAAATGCAACAATCCCCGACGCGGTGTCGCAATCAGGTCCGCCGGAGGCGATACTTTGCGCGTGACGATGACGTGCCGGGAGGGCGCATGCCGGGAGGCCACCTGACGTACGACGACCGCCGCAAGATCTCGGAAGGGCTGGCGGAAGGGCTCACCTACGCGGAGATCGCCCGTCGCCTGGGGCGGCCGAGGTCGACCATCGGCCGCGAGATCGCGCGCAACGGCGGCCCGCACGGCTACCACGCGGGCCGGGCGCAGCAGGCGACCGGATGGCGC
>NZ_JBSFTC010000312.1:0-12013 GCF_053590415.1 Nonomuraea sp. NPDC003201 | reverse complement strand
CCTGGTTGTCCGACATGGACGGCGTTCTCGTCCACGAGGGTCGTCCGATCCCCGGTGCGGACGAATTCATGCCGGTGGCGATCTCGACCGCCTCCCCCGGCCGCAGCTCCTCCGCGTAGCAGGCGCCGCCGGCCAGAACCCGGCCGACCACCCGCCACGGGCCGGCACCGGCCACCGCGTAGCCGTCCATCGCCGAAACGTCCACCCCGGGCACCGCCACGAGCGCCGTCAACGGCGCGGCGAGGCGGCCGCCGAGAGCGTCGGCGAGCAGCACGGACGCGGGTTCGAGGGGCGTCGCGGCCCCCTTCGCGAGGGCCCGCGCGGTCACCCAGGTCGTCGATTCCACCACTAGATCATGCCGAAGAACGGTCACAGGCATGCTCCTTGACCCACGTTTTTCCATACTGTATACCGAATGCAAATCCGACGCGAGAACGGAGCGCAGCATGAAGGTCGCTGTTCTTGGCGCCGGCGCCATCGGCGCATACGTGGGGGCCGCCCTCCACCGGGCGGGAGTCGAGGTGCACCTCATCGCGAGAGGCGAGCACCTGCAGGCGATCCGGCGCGCCGGTGTGCGGGTGCTCACCCCCAGAGGCGACTTCACCGCCCATCCCCATGCCACCGACGACACCACCCAGGTCGGCCCGGTGGACCACGTCTTCCTGGGCCTCAAGGCGAACAGCTACGCCTCCGCGGGCCCCATGATCAGGCCGCTCCTGCACGAGGCCACGAGCATCATCGCCGCGCAGAACGGCATCCCGTGGTGGTACTTCCACGGGCTCAAGGGCCCCTACGAGGGCTACCGCATCGAGAGCGTCGACCCGGGCGGCGCGGTCACGACCGCGCTGCCCCTGCACCGTGCCGTCGGCTGCGTCGTGTACGCCGCCACCGAGATCGAGCGGCCCGGCGTGATCCGCCACCTTGAGGGCACCCGCTTCTCCATCGGCGAGCCGGACGGCGAGCCGACCGAGCGGTGCAACGCCTTCAGCCAGGCCGCGATAGCCGGCGGGCTCAAGTGCCCGGTGGAGCGCGACCTGCGCAAAGACGTGTGGATCAAGCTCATGGGCAACATCGCCTTCAACCCGATCAGCGCGCTCGCCAGGGCCACGATGGCCGGGATCTGCCGCCACGACGGCGCCAGGGAACTGGTCGTGGCCATGATGCGGGAGACCGTCGAGGTGGCCGGGCGGGTCGGCTGCAATCCGGGGATCTCCATCGAGCGCCGCCTGAAGGGGGCGGAGAAGGCGGGCGAGCACAAGACCTCCACGCTGCAGGACCTGGAGAAGGGCAAGCCGCTGGAGCTGGACGTGCTGCTCGCGGCGGTGGTCGAGCTGGCCGACCTCACCGGCGCCGAGGTGCCGACGCTGCGTGCCATCCACGCGGTGAGCGACCTCCTCAACGCCAACCTTGTCCGCGCGGTCTAGTGAGGAATACCGTAGCCTGTATACAGAATGGAGGGATCATGAGCTATGACCGCCTGACCCATCCACTGGTGCGTGAGAACGGCGCGCTGCGCAGGGCGACCTGGGAGGAGGCCCTGGAGCGGGCGGCGGAGGGCTTCCGCCGCAACCTCGCCGCGCATGGGCCCGACTGCTTCGCCATGTTGTCGTGCGCCCGTTCCACCAACGAGATGAACTACGTCGGGCAGAAGTTCACCCGCGTGGTGATCGGCACCAACAACGTGGACTCCTGCAACCGCACCTGCCACGCGCCGAGCGTGGCGGGGCTGTCGGCGGTGTTCGGCAGTGGCGGCGGCACGTCCTCCTACCAGGAGGTGGAGGACACCGATGTGATCGTGATGTGGGGTTCGGCGGCGCGTAACGCCCACCCCATCTTCTTCCAGCACGTGCTGAAGGGCATCCACAACGGCGCGCGGATGTTCGCGGTGGACCCGCGCCGCACCGGCACCGCCCAGTGGGCCGACCTGTGGCTGGGCCTGAACGTGGGCACGGACATCCCCCTCGCCCACGCGGTGGCCAGGGAGATCATCCACGCCGGGCTGCACAACGAGGCGTTCATCGAGCGGGCCACGGTCGGGTTCGAGGAGTTCAAGGAGTCGGTCGAGCCCTGGACGCTGACCGTCGCCGAGCAGGTCACCGGCGTGCCCGCGCACGCCATCCGCGAGCTGGCCCACGCCTACGCCCGCGCCGACCGCGCCCAGCTGTGCTGGACGCTCGGCATCACCGAGCACCACAACGCGACGGACAACGTACGGGCCCTGATCAACCTGTCCCTGCTCACCGGCCACGTCGGCCGCTACGGCTCGGGCCTGTCGCCGCTGCGCGGCCAGAACAACGTGCAGGGCGGCGGCGACATGGGCGCCATCCCCAACCGGCTGCCCGGCTTCCAGGACATCCTCGACCCCGGCATCCGGGCGCGTTTCGAGAGCGCGTGGGGCAGGGAGATCCAGCCCCGCTACGGCCTCAACCTCACCCAGATGCTGGAGGCCATGGCCGACGGCGAGGTGACCACCTGCTATCTCATCGGTGAGAACCCCGTGCAGTCCGAGGCCGACTCGCTGGCCTGCATCAAGCGCCTGTCCATGCTCGACCACCTGGTCGTGCAGGACATCTTCCTCACCAAGACCGCCCAGATGGCCGACGTCGTGCTGCCTGCCAGCGCCGCCTGGTGCGAGGCGGACGGAACGTTCACCAACAGCGAGCGCCGGGTCCAGCGGGTCCGCAAGGCCCTGGATCCGCCGGGCGAGGCGCGCGACGACATCTGGATCATGTGCGAGCTGGCCCGCAGGCTGGGCCACGACTGGCACTACGACGGCGCCGAGGAGGTCTGGAACGAGCTGCGCGCGATGTCGCCCCAGCACCACGGCATGAGCTACCAGCGGCTGGCCGACCTGCAGGGCATCCAGTGGCCCTGCCCGTCGGAGGACTCGCTGGAGCCGCCCTACCTGCACGGCAGGCTGTGGGAGAGCGACCCGGTCAGGCGGGGCGTGCCGGCGCCGTTCGCGGTGCTGCGCCACTCGCCGCCGGTGGACCTGCTGGACGAGGAGTATCCGCTGCGGCTGACGACCGGGCGGCGGCTCGACTCGTACAACACGGGCGTGCAGTCCTCCGGGTTCGCCTCTCCCCTGCGCCGGGGCGAGACGGTGGAGCTCTGCCCCGAGGACGCCGACCGGCTCGGCGTCGTCGCGGGCGAGGAGGTGCGGATCACCTCGCGGCGCGGGTCGGTGGTCGCGCCGGTGTTCATCGACCCCGCCCTGCGGCCGGGGCTGGTGTTCATGACCATGCACTTCCCGGACGAGGTGGACACCAACTCCCTCACCATCGAGGCCACCTGCCCGATCGCGGGCACCGCCGAGTTCAAGGCGGCGGCCGTACGCGTCGAGAAGCTCGTGAAGGCCGGGTGATCAGATGGATCTGAGGTTCCGTGGCGCAGAGCCGTCCGACGAGGAGCGCGCGGCCGTCGACGCCCTGCTCGGGCCGCCCGCGTCGGCGTGGGACGGCGGCGGGAGGACCGAGGCCGACCTGCGGGTGGCCGCCCGCGCAGAGTCGCAGCGCGACATGCTGCTGCCCGCGCTGCACGCGGTCAACGACCGGGTCGGGTGGATCAGCGAGGGCGCGCTCGACTACATCTGCCGCCGCCTGACCGTGCCGCCCGCCGAGGCGTACGGGGTGGCGACGTTCTACTCGCTGTTCTCCATGGAGCCGCGGCCGAAGCGGGTGCTGCACGTCTGCACCGACCTGGCCTGCCAGGCCAAGGGCGGCGAGAACGTACGCAGGCGGGTGGAGGAGCGGCTCGGCCCGCCCGGCAAGGCGTGGCACGAGAGCCCCTGCCTGGGCCTGTGCGAGCGGGCCCCCGCCGCGCTCGCCCTGGAGGCGGGCACGCCTCCCAAGGCCCAGGTGTACGCGCCCGCGAACGCCTCCCTGACCCTGGACTCCCCCACCCCCAACGGCGCCACCCCCAGCCTCGACGTCGCCGGCGACGCCCCGGTGGCGGCGGCCGTGCCGCAGGCCGGGCAGGACGGGCTGACCCTGCTCAGGAGGGTCGGCACGACCGATCCCGCGAGCCTGGACGACTACCGGGCGGCCGGCGGCTACACCGCGCTCAGGAGGGCGTTCGAGCTGGGGCCCGCCGGGGTCATCCGGGAGGTCCTGGAGTCGGGGCTGGTCGGCAGGGGCGGCGCCGCGTTCCCGACCGGCCGCAAGTGGGACGCCACCGCGCGCCAGCCCGACCACCCCCACTACCTGGTCTGCAACGCCGACGAGAGCGAGCCGGGCACGTTCAAGGACCGCGTGATCATGGAGGGCGACCCGTACGCGCTGGTGGAGGCGATGACGATCGCCGCCTACGCCACCGGCTGCGCCAAGGGATACCTCTACATCAGGGGCGAGTACCCCAGGGCGACCGCGCGGCTCCAGCACGCCATCGCGACCGCCCGCGCGCGGGGCCTGCTCGGCGACGACATCCTCGGCAAGGGCCTGTCGTTCGACATCGAGCTGCGCAGGGGCGCGGGCGCGTACATCTGCGGCGAGGAGACCGCGATCTTCAACTCCATCGAGGGGCAGCGGGGCGAGCCGCGCAGCAAGCCGCCGTTCCCCGTGGAGAAGGGGCTGTTCGGCAAGCCGACCGTGGTCAACAACGTCGAGACGCTGGTCAACGTGCTGCCGATCCTGGAGCGCGGCGCCCGGGCGTACACGGCGGCCGAGCCCAAGCTGTTCTGCGTCTCGGGCGCGGTCGAGCGGCCCGGCGTGTACGAACTCACCTTCGGGACGACGTTGCGCGAACTGCTGGACATGACCGGCACCACCGGCACGACGAAGGCGGTGCTGCTCGGCGGCGCGGCCGGCGCGTTCGTCACCGACCTGGACATCCCGCTCACCTTCGAGGGCACCAGGAACGCGGGGGCGACGCTCGGCTCCGGCGTGGTGCTCGTCATCGACGACACCGTGGACATGAAACGGCTGCTGCTGCGCATCGCGGAGTTCTTCCGCGACGAGTCCTGCGGCCAGTGCGTGCCCTGCCGGGTCGGCACCGTACGGCAGGAGGAGGCCCTGCACCGGCTGTCACGCCGGGTCTCCCCGAGCCTCCCGCGCCGGGACGACGACCCCGATCTCGTGCTGCTGCGCGAGGTCGGCCAGACCATGCGGGACGCCTCGATCTGCGGCCTCGGACAGACCGCCTGGAACGCCGTCGAATCGGCCATCGACCGTCTGGGAGTGTTCAAATGATCCCGCTCCAGCCGCCCCGGCGGCTCATCGACGTCCAGATCGACGGCGAGGACGTACGGGTGCCGGAGGGCTCGACGATCCTCGACGCCTGCCACGCGGCGGGCAAGGACATCCCCACCCTCTGCTACGGCGACACGCTGACCCCGAAGAACGCCTGCCGCGTCTGCGTCGTGGAGGTGGAGGGCGCCAGGACGCTGGCGCCCGCCTGCTCCCGCAAGGCCGAGGCCGGCATGAAGGTCGGCACCGACACCGAGCGGGCCCGGCAGAGCCGCAAGGTGGTGCTGGAGCTGCTCGGCTCCTCCGTGGACCTGTCGACCACCCCTCGCGCCGCCGAGTGGGCCGAGGAGTACGGCGCCGACCCCACGCGGTTCGGCGACGACGCGGCCACGGTCGAGCAGCCGGCCAAGGTGGACAACGACCTCTACGTGCGCGACTACAGCAAGTGCATCCTGTGCTACAAGTGCGTGGACGCCTGCGGCGACCAGTGGCAGAACACCTTCGCCATCGCCGTCGCGGGCCGGGGGTTCGACGCGACGATCTCCACGGAGTTCGAGGCGCCGCTCACCGACTCGGCCTGCGTCTACTGCGGCAACTGCGTGGAGGTGTGCCCGACGGGCGCGCTGTCGTTCAAGACCGAGTTCGACATGCGGGCCGAGGGCACCTGGGACGAGTCGCGGCAGAGCGAGACCACGACGGTCTGCAGCTACTGCGGGGTCGGCTGCAACCTGACCCTGCACGTGCAGGACAACAAGATCGTCAAGGTGAGCTCGCCGCACGACAACCCGGTGACCAAGGGCAACCTCTGCGTCAAGGGCCGCTTCGGGTACGGCTATGTCTAGGGCGCTCATCCGGGCCGAGGGGATCGCTCGTGTCTAGGGTCGCGGTGAAACGGCGGATCCTGCGGGTCAAGGACAGCGCCCGCATCCCCAAGATCGACTCGCTGGCCGCCGAGGAGCCGCTGGAGATCCGCCTCGACGGGACACCGCTGACGGTCACCATGCGCACGCCCGGCGACGACTTCGACCTGGCCGCCGGGTTCCTGGTCAGCGAGGGGGCCGTGGGCGCGGCGGACGACATCGCCACGATCCGCTACTGCGCGGGCGCGACGGTGGACGACGGGAACACGTACAACGTGCTCGACGTGCGGCTGGCGCCCGGCGTGACGGCGCCCGCGCCGCGCAACTTCTACACCACGTCCTCCTGTGGCGTCTGCGGCAAGGCGTCGCTGGAGGCGGTACGCACGGTGGCTCGCTGGAGCGCCGGAGACGACCCGGTCGAGCTGGCGCAGCCGACCGTCGCCGCCCTGCCGGACCGGCTGCGCGCGGCCCAGCGGGTGTTCGACCGGACCGGGGGCCTGCACGCGGCCGGCCTGTTCACGTCCGACGGCGAGCCGCTGTGCGTGCGCGAGGACGTGGGCCGGCACAACGCGGTGGACAAGCTGCTCGGCTGGGCCCTGCGCAACGACCGGCTCCCTTTGCGCGGGACCGTCCTGATGGTGTCGGGCCGGGCCTCGTTCGAGCTGGTGCAGAAAGCGGTCATGGGGGGCATCCCGGTGCTCGCCGCAGTCTCGGCGCCGTCGTCGCTCGCGGTCGAACTGGCCGCGGAGGAGGGGCTGACGCTCATCGGGTTCCTGCGCGGGGACTCGATGAACGTCTATACGGGCGAGCGCCGCCTGAGCATCACCCCGAGCGCCGGCTATGGCTCGGCCGGCGCACATACCCCGGGGTGATGGCGGGATGCCGCACGGCGCCCTGGCCCCCAGCCGCCGTCCGGCATCCCCTCTCTGCTCATTGCCTCCGCTTCGCGGAGGCGGGCTCGGTCGCTCCAAGCCGTCGCCTTCCCTCGTCACTCCGGTCGCTACGCTCCCTGCGCTCCTCAGTCCAGGCAACGGCGCTCCCTCACGTGCTTATGGCCTCCACTTCGCGGAGGCGGGCTCGGTCGCTCCGAGCCGTCGCCTTCCCTCGTCCCTCCGGTCGCTACGCTCCCTGCGCTCCTCAGTCCAGGCAACGGCGCCCCCTCGCCGGGGATTTTGACAACCATTTTCATTTTGGCGCATACTGACTCACATGATGTCAGGATTTTCCCGGTCGTACGCCGTCGGATTGCTGGCCGGGGCCACCCTCCTCACCACCGCCGCCTGCGGATCCGGCTCCGCCGAGACCACCGCAGGGGGCAGGCCGGAGGTGGTCGCCGCGTTCTATCCGCTCCAATGGCTGACCGAGCAGGTGGGAGGATCCGACGCGCACGTGACCGTCCTGACCGCGCCCGGCGTCGAGCCGCACGACCTCGAGCTAAGCATCCAGCAGGTGACCGAGATCCAGAAGGCGGCGCTCACGGTCTACATCAAGGGCGTCCAGCCCGCCGTGGACGACGCGGTCGACGCCGACAAGAGCTTCGACGCCGCCACGGCCGTCACGACCCTGCCCGCGAGCGGGCACGAGGAGGGCGAGGAGGAGCACGGCCACGAGGTCTCGTACGACCCGCACCTCTGGCTGGACCCCACCCGCCTGGCCACCATCGCCACCAAGCTCGGCGAGCGCCTGGCCGCCGCCGACCCGGCGCACGCGCAGGCGTACAAGGACCGGGCCGCCAAGACGGCGGGCGCGCTTGGAACGCTCGACCAGGAGTTCGCCAAGGGCCTGAGCACGTGCAGGACCAAGTCGCTGGTCACGGCGCACGAGGCGTTCGGCTACCTGGCGGACCGTTACAAACTCAAGCAGGTCGGCATCACGCTCGACCCCGAGACCGAGCCGTCGCCCGCGCGCATCTCCGAGGTGGCCAAGCTGGCCAGGGCCGAGGGTGTGACCACGATCTTCACCGAGTCCCTGGTCAGCCCCAAGGTGGCCGAGGTGCTCGCGAACGAGGTGGGCGCGAAGACCGCCGTGCTCGACCCGCTGGAGAGCCGGCCCTCCGGCGATTACCTGTCGGCCATGCGCGATAACCTCAAAACCCTACAAACAGCACTGGGGTGTACGGCATGAGCGAAACGGCCTTCGCGATGACCGACGGCCGGGTCTCCTTCGACGGCAAGCCCGTCCTCCGGGGGATCGACCTGACCGTCTGCCCGGGGGAGGTCGTCGCCCTCCTGGGGGCCAACGGCTCGGGCAAGTCGACGCTGGTCCGCGCACTGCTCGGCCTCACGCCGCTCACCGGCGGCTCGACGCTGATGTACGGGTCCCCGCCGGGCAGGTTCCGCGAGTGGTGGCGCATCGGCTACGTGCCGCAGCGGCTCCAGGTCGGGGGTGGCGTGCCCGCCACCGTACGCGAGGTCGTGGCCTCGGGCCGGATCGCCAGGCAGAGCCGGCTGCGCAGGACCAGCCCGGCCGACAAGGCCGCCGTGGCCGGCGCGCTGGAGGCCGTCCGGCTGGCCGACCGCGCGAACGACCCCGTCCAGTCGCTGTCCGGCGGCCAGCAGCAGCGGGTGCTCATCGCCCGGGCGCTGGCCGGGGAGCCGGACACGTACGTGATGGACGAGCCGACGGCGGGCGTGGACGCCGACACACAGCAGTTGCTGGCCGACACGCTGGCCGGGCTGGTGCGCGACGGCAAGACGGTGGTGCTGGTCGCGCACGAGCTGGGGCCGCTGGAGCCGATCATCACGCGCGGCGTGGTGATCCGCGAGGGCCGCGTCGCGCACGACGGCAGGCCGCCGCGCCCGGAGGGCGACTGCGCCCGGCCGGGCCACGAACATCAGCATCCGCACGCGGCCACACCGTCCGCGGGGCCGTTGACCGGCTGGCAGGGGGAGGCGCCGTGAACGGCCGCCGACGGAGGGAACCGCGATGATCATGGATCTGCTCCAGGAGCAGCTCTTCCAGCTCGCCCTGGTGGCCGCGCTGCTGGTGGGCCTGTGCGCGCCCGCCGTGGGGACGTTCATCGTGCAGCGCAGGCTGGCGCTGCTGGGTGACGGCATCGGCCACGTGGCGCTGACCGGCGTCGCCCTCGGCTTCCTGACCGGCACCACGCCCGTGCTCACCGCCGTGATCGTCTCCGTCGTCGGGGCGGTGGCCATCGAGCTGGTCAGGGCGCGCGGGCGGACCAGCGGCGACGTGGCGCTGGCACTGCTGTTCTACGGCGGGATCGCGGGCGGCGTCATGCTCATGGGCATCGCGCCGGGCGGCAGCAACGCCAAGCTGAACTCCTACCTGTTCGGCGCCATCGCCAGCGTCACGGTCCAGGACATCTGGGTCATCGCCGCGCTGGCCGTGGCCGTGATCGGCGTGGTCGTGGTCTTCGGCAGGGAGCTGTTCGTGCTCTGCCAGGACGAGGAGATGGCCCGGGCGAGTGGCCTGCCGGTCCGCTTCCTCAGCCTGCTGATCGCGGTCACCGCCGCGCTCACCGTCGTGATCGCGATGCGCGTGGTGGGCCTGCTGCTGGTCAGCGCGCTGATGGTGATCCCGGTGGCCACCAGCCAGCAGCTCACCCGGGGTTTCCGCACGACGATGGGGCTGGCCATGCTGTTCGGGGTGCTCGCCTCGGTGGGCGGCCTGCTCGCCTCCACCTACTCGGCCAAGGTGCCTCCCGGCGCGGCGATCGTGCTTCTTGCTCTCGCCGGCTTCGTCCTGGCCCTCGGTGTCGGTAAATTCGTACGCCGAGGCCGTACCCGGGAGTCGACAGTGAGCGAGCGACCGAAGGTGCGCGTGGAGGAGGTCGTATGACGACGAGACGCGACGCCGTGCACGACACCCTCCGCAGGAGCGAGGGGTTCCGCAGCGCGCAGGACGTCTATGCCGAGATGCGCCTGCACGGGGCGAAGATCGGCCTGACCACCGTCTACCGCGCCCTGCAGGCGCTGGCCGACGGCGGGCAGGTCGACGTGCTGCGTACGGACGAGGGCGAGTCCGTCTACCGCGCGTGCGCCAGCGACGTCCATCACCACCACCTGGTCTGCCGCCGCTGCGGCCACACGGTGGAGGTGGCCGGTCCCGCGGTCGAGCGGTGGGCCGAGGCGGTGGGCGGCGAGCACGGCTTCACCGAGATCACCCACACGGTCGAGGTCTTCGGCACCTGCGCCGCCTGCTCCAAGGGCTGACCGGCGTCAGCCGGCCTTCGGCACCTGCTGCGCGCGTGGCTCTTTCCGGCGGGTCTCGCCGGGCTGCGGCGAGCGGGTGCGGGAGCCGTACAGGACTCCGAGGACGATCACCGCGCACCCGGCGAGCTGCAGCGCCGACGGCCGCTCGCCCAGCACCACCGCGGACAGCGCGACGGTCGTCATGGGCTGAATGAGCAGCAGCAACGCGGTGAGCGCGGCCGGCTGGCGCGGCAGCGAGAACGTGATCAGCGACCACCCCAGCACCTGCGGCCCCAGCGCGAGCAGCAGCAGCCACCCGTGCGCCGGCCAGCTCGGCATGAGGTCGGCGCCCCCGAAGAGCGGGCTCAGCAGGGCGATGGCCACGGTGGCGACCACCGTGGCGTGCGCCAGCGGCCCGACGGCCCGCGCCGGCCCGGCCTTCATGAGCAGCAGGAACGCCGCGTACGAGATGGACGTGGCGACCCCGGCCAGCACTCCCATGATCGGATCGCGCCCGTAGGCGGCGCTGTCGAACACCCCGGAGATGAGCACCACGCCCGCGAACACGATCGGCGTCGCGACCATCAACCGGGACGACGGCCGCTCCCCGAACAGCGCCCAGGCCGCGAACGCCACCAGGAACACCTGCAGATTCCCCAGCACCGTGGCCAGCCCCGCGCCCACGTAGTCGATCGCGTGATGCCAGAACAGCAGGTCGAGCGCGAACACCACGCCCGCCAGCCAGGCCAGCGCCACCCCTTTCCACGGCAGCGGCCCCAGCCTGCGCCGCTCCAGCCAGGCCAGCACGATCATGGGCGGCACGGCGTACGCGCAACGGAACAACGCGGACGTGGCAGGCGATACACCTGAGAGCCGAACCAAGGGGGCGGAGGTGGAGATGATCAGCGCACCGACGATCGCGATCAGCACGATACGGCGATGTGCACTCATAGAAACCCCCGTACGGCCATGCAGGAGATACAGTGCGACCACGCTAGAACCCGGCGCGGACAGGAGTCAACATGCCGTTTGGCCATGACATGGTGCATTCTTTGGCCACCGTTGTCGAGCTGGTCAACACCTCGCCCTCCACCGGGGGCGACGAGGGCCTGGCGGGCCTGGCCGAATTGCAGGCGTTCGTGGAGTCCCGCCAGATCAGCGGCGTCACCAAGCTGACGCCCCGCGACCTGGGCCAGGTGCGGATGGTACGAGAGGTGTTCTACCGCGTCTTCATCTCCCCGGACCAGCCCACGGCGGTCCGCACCCTGAACGTCCTGCTCGCCGAGACGCGCATCACGCCCCGGCTGACCGAGCACGACGGCCACCCGCTGCACATGCACTATTTCGCCGCGGACTCCACCCTGGCGGAGCACGTGGCGGCCGACTGCGGCGTCGCCCTGGCCCACCTGCTGGTGGAGGGTGAGGTCGAACGCCTGCGCACCTGCTCGGCCCCGGACTGCGACCGTGTCTTCGTCGACGAGTCCCGCAACCGGTCCCGCGTGTACTGCGACAGCCGCACGTGCGGCAACCGCATGCACGTAGCCGCCTACCGCGCCCGCCGCCGCGCCTAACCCCAGAACAGCCCTCCGGGGGGAACTCGGCAACCCCGGGGAGAGCCGGGACGCTCAGGCGGCCCAGGGGGAACAGCTCGGTCCTCGCACTGAGACGCGCTACGCGCGATGGAGCACTCGGGCAGCGCCCTGCGGAGGCAAGCCCCACACCCCCAGGGGGGGGGGGGGGGGGGGGGCCGCCCCCCCCCCCCGCCCACCCCCAAACAAAACAAAAAAAAAAAGAGAAGTGTTAGAGAATTAAAGGG
>NZ_JBSFTC010000311.1:0-12218 GCF_053590415.1 Nonomuraea sp. NPDC003201 | reverse complement strand
GCTCGCCCGCGACGTACCTGGAGGCGGCCCGCACGGCGCGGGCCCAGCGCAACTGGCCGCTCGCCGCCCGGCTCGCCGACGAGGCCAGGCACGCGGCCGAGCCCGACGACTCCTGGGTGCGGGCCGAGGTCGCCGAGATCCACGCCGACGCGGCGCTCGCCCAGGGCGACGTCAAGCAGGTACGCCGCTACTGCGAGGAGGCGGTGAGCCTGTACGCCGAGCGCGGACGCTTCGACGGGGTCGCCCGCGCGCTCACCATCGACGGCCGCTGGCACCTGGCCCATGGGGATCTCACCCGAGCGATCGAGCAGATCAACGCCGCGGTGACTCTCGCACCCAATGACATATCTGCACAAATGGCACTAGCGGAGGCATTTCACCGTTCGGGCACTCCCCGAGCCGCCGCGGCCGTGGTTCACGGCATCTTTCCCCTGCTCACCGACGAGGCGCTCGACAGGGCCAACGAGATGCTTCGACTATCAGAATGACGTCATATGCTGGGCACCTCGCAAGTCTCAATGTGGAGGCTGATCCGCGGTGTCAGAGTGGCCAGCGACATTGGACGTCGACGCGCTGCTGGTCCGCGGCTGGCGGCCGACGCCGTTCCGGCAGTTCATCCTGAAAGTACATAGCAGATGTGATTTGTCATGCACATATTGCTACATGTACGAAATGGCGGATCAAAGCTGGAGATTTCGCCCAAAACGTATGTCTCGGGAAACGGTCGAGGCCACCGCGGGCAGGATCGCCGAACACGCCAAGGCGCACGATCTCGACAGCGTCGACGTGATCCTGCACGGCGGTGAGCCGCTCCTGGCCGGCCACGACGACATCCGCGACCTCGTGGGCGTCATCAGGTCCGCCGTGCCGGTCCGCGTGGACGTCAGCGTGCAGACCAACGCGACGCTCCTCGACGCGCGCTTCCTGCGGCTCTTCGACGGGCTGGAGATCGGCGTCGGGGTCAGCCTCGACGGCGGGCAGGCCGACCACGACCGCTCCCGCCGCACCGCCGACGGCCGCGGCAGCTACCACCGGGTGGCCGCCGCGCTGGAGCTCCTCACGTCCGAGGACTTCCGGCACCTGTTCCACGGGCTGCTGTGCACGGTCGATCTCCGCAACGACCCCCTGGGCACCTACACCGCCCTCCTGGGCTTCGACCCGCCCGTGATCGACTTCCTGCTCCCCCACGGCAACTGGTCCGAGCCGCCGCCCGGCAGGGTCCCCGGCTCGCCGGACACCCCGTACGCGACCTGGCTGGCGACCGTCTTCGACCAGTGGTACGCCACCCCGTCCCACGCCACGCGCGTCCGGCTGTTCGACGAGATCATCCACCTGCTCCTCGGCGGGGAGTCGGCCACCGAGCAGATCGGGCTCTCGCCCGCGGCCATGATCGTGATCGAGACCGACGGCGAGATCGAGCAGTCCGACCTGCTCAAGTCGGCGTTCGAGGGCGCCGGGAGCACCGGGCTGCACGTGACCCGCGACTCCTTCGACGACCTCCTGCTCCTGCCCTTCACCGCCGCCCGCCAGATCGCCCGCCTCGACCCCGCGCCGGAGTGCGCCGCGTGCGAGGTGGGCATGATCTGCGGTGGCGGCCTGTTCGCCCACCGCTACAGAGCGGGCAACGGCTTCCACAACCCCTCGGTCTACTGCGCCGACCTGCTGCGCCTGATCAAGCACGTCGGCCGGACCGTGCAGGCCGACGTCCGTCGCCGTACTAAGGATCCCCGATGAACCTCACTGACCACCGGATCCCGGCGGACGCCTTCGACGCCCTCGCCAACGGCGGCGGAGGCGGCGGCGCCGTGCGGCGGCTCAAGGCCGCCCAGTACAGCAAGCACCTGCTGCTCATCAGGGGTGTCCTGGACGTGGCCCGCGAGCTGGGCCACACCTCCTGGGCACGGACGCGCCGCGCCTACGACCTGCTCGCCACGCTCCAGACGAGCCATCCGGAGGCGGTCGGCCGGGTCCTGCAGCACCCGTCGGTGGGCGCCTGGGCCCGCCACGCGATCCGTTCCCGGCGCGCGCCTGAGCAGCTGGCCGCCCTGGCCGCGGCGGCGGCCATCCACGCCCGTACGACGTGCGAGGTGGACGTTCCGGTCTTCGCCGGCCGGGCCATGCTGCCGTCGCTGGGGCAGGTCGCCTTCCCCGGCGGCGTGACCATGGCGACCGTGCACTGCTGGCCGGAGGGCGCGGAGGTGAGCGCGGGCGACCTGGTGGTCGAGATCCGCGACGACGCCCCCGGCTGGCAGCGGCTGCGCGCCCTCTCCGCCGAGTCCCTGGGCAGGCCCCTGAACGTGCTCATCGACGATCTGGACCCGCACCGGCTGCCGGGGGCGACCGACCTGCACGGGCGGCTCACGGACGCGGAGGCGGCCCGCTGGCAGCGCCTCCTGGACGAATCCTGGCAGCTCCTGGTGAGCCACCACGAGCCGATCGCCGAGGAGGTGTCGGCCGGCATCACGGTCCTCACGCCGCTGACCGCCCCCTCGACGGGCTCGTCCAGCGCCTCCTCGCGCGACGCCTACGGCTGCATCGCCCTCTCCGACCCGCCGGACCCCCGCACGCTGGCGGAGACCCTCACCCACGAGGCCCAGCACGCCAAGCTCTCGGCCCTGCTCGACATCGTGCCGCTGACCGAGCCCGACGACGGCTCCCGCTACTACGCGCCCTGGCGCGAGGACCCCAGGCCCGCCGGCGGGCTGCTCCAGGGCGCGTACGCGTACCTGGGCGTGACGGACTTCTGGCGGCGGCAGCGGCAGCACGAGTCGGGCGAGGACGAGATCCGCGCGAGCGCCGAGTTCGCCCGCTGGCGGGCGGCGGCCCACCTGGTCACCCGCACCCTCCTGAGCAGCGGCCGGCTGACGGAGCACGGGGTGACCTTCGTGGACCGGATGGAGAGCCGGCTCGGCTCCTGGGCCGCCGAACCGGTGCCCGCCGCGGCGACGGCCCTGGCCGAGGGCGCCGCCGAACGCCACCGGGCCCGCTGGCAGGCCCGCAACGGCGCCCTCAACTGATCGGCCCGGACCGCCGGCACGCCCGTGACGGCGACCCGAACCGGTCAGCCACCGGACGCCGAAGACCGGACCCGTCACCGGGTCATTGGCACTTCCCCTTCAGCCACGCGTTGAACTGGGGCGTGTAGTCGGTGGCCACCCGCTTGGCGCCGCGATCGAGCGCCCCCTGCCACGCGCTCTCGTTCAGCGTCCACGAGGGAGGCGGCTCCTCCCACTTGGTGACCTCCGGCCAGATGGGCCCGCCGCTCAGCACCTTGGTCATGCCCGCGACGCTCACCCGGCTCCTGAGCTCGGCGGCGATCTCGCTGTTGTGGGAGTACAGGATGATCTCCTGCGACTGGTAGCGCTCCTTGACCGGGTCGAGCACCTCGGCCCAGGCCCGCGCCTTGATCGCGGCGTCGGAGTTGAGCAGCGACTGCCGGGCCTCCGGCTTGATCTCGACCAGCCCGATCATGCCGGCGCTCTTCATCTCGGCCAGCCACTCGCGGAAGGTGTAGACGGCCTCGCCCTGGAAGATGCCGCGGTTGATGGTCCGGCCCTTGAGCGCGGTGTCGCCCGCCGCCCACCAGATGTCGGTGATGTTCTTCTTCGTGCCCGTCAGGCCCCAGGTAGAGGTGTTGTGCCACATGACGGCCTTGGTGCCGTCCTTGGTGAGCTGCAGGTCGGCCTCGACGCCTGACGCGCCCCAGGACTGGTAGCGGCGGATGGCCGTGGGGTTGTTGGGCTGACGCACCTGGTCCCGCTCCCAGGCGTTGGCGCCCGTGGGGTAGCCGCCGTGCCCGAAGATCAGCGGGCACGCGGGCAGTGCGGAGGACGGAGCGGTGAGCAACGAGGCTAGCGCTAAGGCGACGAGGGAGGCTGCCAAGGTTCGTACCTTTCGATCATGTTTTCCCGCACACTACCGTTCGGTCAGGAAGGTCCGCAGGAGGCGGGTGTAGGCGTCGGGTCGGCCACCCGCGATGGCGTGACCCGCGTTCGCGACGGGCACCAGCGTGGCGTCGGGGAACGTGCGCCGGCCTCGCGATCGCCCATCAGGGCGTGCGCGGCGTTGGGGTTGATGCCCAGCAGGATGGACATAGCGATCATCCGGGGCGAACCGGTCAGCTCGTCGTGGCGTCGTTGCTCCTCGGGGGTGAGACGCCGCGAGAGGTCGCTGTCAGGCTGGGAGCCGGGCCACAGCGCCCCGGGCGAGGTGAAGACACCTTGGCGACGCGATCGGGATGCGCCGCGACGTATTGGGCGGCGAGCGAGCCGCCCCACGACTGGCCGACGATGACGATCCGGTCCGCGCCGATGGTACGGCGGATCGCCTCGAGCAGCATCTCCCGCCATCCCGGCCTACCGGCGCCCACAGCGATCAAGCCCAAACAGCAAAAAGCCCGGCTCCATCACGGAAGCCGGGCTTCTTCATACTTGTGGAGCTATGGGGATTCGAACCCCAGACCTCCTCCATGCCATGGAGGCGCGCTACCAACTGCGCTATAGCCCCTGGTCACCGCTCCGAGTCCACCCGTTGCGGCGCTCCGAGAGCATATAGCCATCCGCGCCGATTCGCCTAATCGGAGCGCGCCGGTCGTACGGCCCCCGAGCCGTACGAACTCGCTATGCCTCGGCCTCCGGCCGGTCGTCGCTGCGGACGGGCTCAGGCAGCGTCCCGGCGTTGTGCTCCAGCAACCGCCATCCCCTGCGCCCCTCCTGCAACACCGACCATGAACAGTTGCCCAGCCCGCCCAGCGCCGGCCAGAGCGACTCGGGCAGCCCGAGCAGCTCGCAGATCCCGAGCCGCAGCGCGGCCCCGTGGGAGGCCACGACCAGCAGGCCGTCGTCGTCGAGCTTGGCCGCCCAGCGCCGCATGGCGCCGGCCACTCTGGTGGCCACGTCGGCGACGGGCTCTCCACCCGGCGCCTCCCAGGCCACGTATTCCTCGGGCCAGCGCGACGCGATCTCGTCGCGCGTGAGCCCTTCCCATTCGCCGCCCCCGCGCTCGCGGAGGTCCTTGTCCACGCTCACGTCCAGCCCGACGACCCGCGCGAGCGCCAGCGCCGTGTCGTTGGCGCGCTGGAGATCGGACGAGACGATCAGGGTGGGCCGCAGGGAGGCCAGCAACGACGCCGCCCTGGCGGCCTGCGCGATGCCGGTCTCGTCGAGGGGGATGTCGGAGTGTCCCTGGAATCGCTGCTCGACGTTCCACAAGGTCTGCCCGTGCCGGAGGCAGACGATCCTCTTGCTCATGCGGAACGCTCGGACTCGAGATGGGGGAGCCCGCTCACGCGCGTGCCCGCTGGAGGTTGGCCTGCATGACGCTCTCCGGCAGCGAGATGGCCGGGCAGTCCTTCCACAGGCGCTCGAGCGCGTAGAACGTGCGGTCTTCCTCGTGCTGGACGTGCACGACGATGTCGATGTAGTCGAGCAGCACCCAGCGGCCCTCGCGCTCGCCCTCTCGGCGCACGGGCTTGGCGTCGGCCTCGGTGCGCAGCCGCTCCTCGATCTCGTCGACGATGGCGCGTACCTGACGGTCGTTGGTGGCGGAGCAGAGCAGGAAGGCGTCGGTGATGACGAGCTGTTCGCTCACGTCGTATGCGAGGATGTCATCGGCCAGCTTGTCCGCCGCGGCTTCCGCGGCGATGCGCACGAGCTGGACGGATCTGTCGGATGCGGTCACGATGCGGGTCTGTCCTCCTGTGTCGGCAGCATGCCTATACGTTGAGGGTACCCTTCCGGGCCGAAACCCCTCACCTATGGCACGGAGGCCGTCATCCTTCCGCGTGATACAGCCCCCGTTTGTTGATGTACTGGACGATTCCGTCCGGCACCAGATACCAAATCGGCTCTCCCTTGGCGACACGTTGCCGGCACTCGGACGACGAGATGGCCAGTGCGGGAATCTCCAGCAACGTCACCCGCCCCTCCGGCAGCCCGGGATCGTGGAGCGTGTGCCCCGGACGGGTACAACCGACGAAATGGGCCAGCTCGAACAGCTCCTCCGCGTTCTGCCAGTCCAGGATGGCGCCGAGCGCGTCCGCGCCGGTGATGAAATACAGCTCAACCCCAGGACCGTAAATTTCCGAAATATCACGCAAAGTATCGATGGTGAACGTCGGCCCCGGGCGATCCACGTCCACTCGGCTCACCGAGAACCGGGGATTGGACGCGGTCGCGATGACCGTCATCAGATAGCGGTCCTCCGCGGCCGACACCTCGCGCTCGGCCTTCTGGTACGGCCGCCCGGTCGGCACGAACACGACTTCGTCCAGGTCGAAGTGGTGCGCCACCTCGCTGGCTGCCACCAAGTGGCCATGGTGGATGGGATCGAACGTCCCACCCATCACTCCGACTCGCCGCTTCCCCTGCACACCAGGTGCATTCATCATGAAACGGACCTTACGCGGACCTTGTACCACAACATGATGGCACCCCCCTTGGTGATGACCGCGCATCACTCCCGTTGCGGACGTAGCATGCCGGGCATGACGACCACCCCGGACCGCAACCGCGTCCAACTGCCCGGCATCTCGTCCCGAGCCTACGAACACCCCGCAGACCGGTCCGCCCTGGTCGCTCTGCGTAAGTTGAGTGGGTTCGACACGGTTCTCAAGCAGATGTCCGGCCTCATCAGCGAGCGCCGGCTGCGCCTGATGTACCTGGCGTCTGCCGTACGCGTGAGCGAGACCCAGTTCCGCTCCATCTACGACATGGGCCGCGACGCCGCCTACACGCTCGACCTGCACCGGATCCCCGAGATCTACATCCAGCAGGATCCGCAGGTCCAGGCGAAGGCCATCGGCTTCGACGACCCGTTCATCGTCGTGACCACCGGCCTGCTCAACCTCATGAACGAGGAGGAGCAGCGCTTCGTCATCGGCCACGAGACCGCCCACATCCTGTCGGGACACGCGGTCTACCGGACGATGCTCGACATCCTCACCCGCCTCGCCACCCGCGTCGCCTGGATCCCGCTCGGCTACATCGGCCTGCGCGCGATCGTCGCGGGCCTGGAGGAGTGGTACCGCAAGTCGGAGCTGTCCTCCGACCGCGGCGGCCTGCTCGTCGGCCAGGACCCCGAGGCGGCCAAGAGGGCGCTGATGAAGCTCGCCGGCGGCGACTACACCCACGAGATGAACATCGAGGCGTTCCTGGAGCAGTACCAGGAATACGACACCGCGGGCGACCTTCGCGACGGCTTCCTCAAGGTGCTCAACCTGCTCGGCACGACCCACCCGTTCGCGGTGGTGCGCGTGGCCGAGCTGGACAAGTGGCAGCGCAGCGGCGAGTACGAGCGCATCCTGGGCGGGGACTACCCGCGCAGGGAGGACGACCCCAACGCACGAGTGACCGACGAGATCAAGGCCGCGGCCGAGTCCTACCGCGCGTCCTGGTCCCAGTCGCAGGACCCGTTCATCGGCGTCCTGCGCGACGTGGCCGAGGGCGCGGTCAACGCGGGCGAGCGCATCTTCAATCGCTTCTCGCGCCGCGACGGCGGCCAGGGCTGACCTGCCGCACCGCCGTACGCGGCCGATCAGCTTGATCGGCCGCGAAACCCACCGCGATCGGCGACGAGCGGCGGGTTCCGAACCCCAAGGGGCAGCTTCGGCCTGCCTTGGAGAGCGGCAGGTCAGAGCAGGAGAGCGATAGCGCGCACGGCGGCCGCGCACAGGGCGACGAACCCGCCCAGCACGGCCAGTGCGCGCAGCCCTTCCCTGCGCAGATCGGGCAGCCGATGCCCGATCCGCTCGATCTCGCGCCCGGCGAAACCACCGCACAGCATCCCGAACACCACGCCCGCCACCGTCACGGGCGCGGGCTGCTGCCACCAGTCGGAGTCGATCACTCCGCCACCGGTCACCCAGAGCGCGCCGCCCGACGCCAGCGCGACCGGCACGCCCGGCCACACGCCGGCGGTGGCGGCCGCCCCGACCAGGGCGACCGGGAAGAGCAGCACGCGCAGCGCCACCCGCGTACGCCGCGAGCTGCGGTTCCTGACCAGCCAATGGCTCATCCAGAGCGTCCTGGTCAGCACCACGAACACCGTGGTGATCGCGACGGAGGCGATCGGCCAGATCACCGAGGTCACCACGCACGGCACCGCGAGCACGGCCAGCATCAGCAGGGCGCCGTTGCCCGCGGGCAGCGTGGTGGTCGACTCCGCCCTGAGCCCGGCCTTTTTGCGCACCTGAGGCCGGCTCCGGACGGCCGCCGCCGCACGCTGGCGCGGCGCGGTCATCTTGGAGCGCGCGAGAGCGGACTTCCCGTCCGCCGCGCCCGTGCGCCCGCGCGGCGCGGGCACCTCCGTGCGGCTGCGGACCGCGGCGCCCTTCCCATCCGTTCCGGTACGGCTGCGCGCCGCGGCGCCCTTGCCGTCGGCGCGGACGGCCGAGCCCTTCGTGTCGGGGTTCGCACGGGTACGCGGTGCGGGCACCTTACTATCCGTGTTCGCCCGACTCCGGGCGGATTTCTCCTCAGGGGTGGCGCGGCCTGTCTTGGCCTCCTCCGAGGACCCTGCGGCGGGCTCAGGCTCGGCCGCGCTGGTGGCTCTGGCCAGCCGCGACAGCCGATCGGCCAGCAACGCCGCCGTGGGGCGCTTGCCCGGCTCCCTGTTGAGCGCGGCGCGTACCAGCGGCAGCAGCTCCACGGGCACGCCCTTGAGGTCGGCCTGCCCGTTCAGCACCGCGTACATCTGCGCCTCTGCCGTCCCCCGCCCGAACGTCGGCCGCCCCGTCGCCGCGAACGCCACCGTCGCCGCCCAGGCGTGCACGTCGGCGGGCGAGTCGACCTGCTCGTCGGCGAAGATCTCCGGCGCGGTGTAGCCGGGCGTGCCGAGGAACGTGCCGGTCATGGTGAGCCGGGTCGCGTCGAGCACCTGCGCGATGCCGAAGTCGATGAGCACGGGCCCCTCGGAGCCCATGATGATGTTGCCCGGTTTGAGGTCCCGGTGCACGACCCCGGCCGCGTGAATGATCGCCAGGGCCGCGGCGATGCCCTGGGCCAGGTCCACGAGGTCGGACACGTCGAGCGCGCCGCTCTGGCGTACGCGGTCGAGGAGCGTGGCGCCCTCGATGTACTCCATGACCAGGTACGGGCGGGCACAACTCAGGTCGGCGTCGAGCACCTTGGCCACGTACGGGCTCTCGACCCTGCGCAGCGCCCGGACCTCGCGCTCCAGCCGGACACGGGAGGTCTCATCCTCGGCCAGGTCGTGCAGGACCTTGAGAGCGACGCTCTCGCTCCGGCGGGTGGTCGCGAGGTAGACCTCGCCCATGCCGCCGCGACCGAGCCGCTCGACCAGGGTGTACGGCCCGATCTTGCCGAGCTTGCTCACCGTCTCTCCCCGCCCGGCCCGCCCATAAGGGACCTAACCTTAGCGCTGGGACCCCTGTCGGCGCTTGAGGCACGCCGAAGGATTATCGGCGAGTGTGATCGGAGAGCATGCTGTCGAGCCGGGCCGTGGGCTCGTCCGACAGCTGCCTGCGCCCCTTCCTGCGCCAGTGGACGTGTCCGCGGCTCTCGAGCCAGAGCAGCAACCGGTCGGCGCCGAACAGCACGGCAGCCGAGAAGACAAGGGCGATGACAATCTCCATGCCCCTCAGTCAACCTGCGCTCCACGGCGCCGGTCAGGCCGACACGCCGATCAACCGGCCACCACCGTGCCTTCTGACGTGCGCAAATGCCCCTCACCGGTGTAGATCCACTTGGTGGAGGTGAGCTCGGGCAGCCCCATCGGGCCGCGCGCGTGAAGCTTCTGCGTGGAGATGCCGATCTCCGCCCCGAACCCGAACTCCCCGCCGTCGGTGAACCTCGTCGAGGCGTTGACCGCCACGGCCGCCGAGTCGACCAGCGCCACGAACCTGCGCGCCGCCCGCTGCGACCTGGTGACGATGGCGTCGGTGTGGCCGGAGCCGTACTTCCTGATGTGGGCCACCGCCTCCTCCAGCGAGCCGACGACCGCGGCGGCGATGTCGAGCGAGAGGTATTCGGCGTAGAAGTCGTCCTCGGTGACGGGCACGACGCCCGAGCCGTGCCCGGCGATGCGCTCGTCACCGTGCACGGTCACGCCCGCCTCGGCGAGCGCCGCCAGCGCCCGCGGCACGAACGCGTCGGCGACGTCCTCGTGGACGAGGAACGTCTCGGCCGCGTTGCACACCGACGGCCGCTGCGCCTTGGCGTTGACCAGGATCTGCACGGCCAGGTCGACGTCGGCCTCGGCGTCCACGTAGACGTGGCAGTTTCCGACGCCGGTCTCGATCACCGGCACCGTGGACTCCTCCACCACCGAGTTGATCAGCGAGGCGCCCCCGCGCGGGATCAGCACGTCGACCAGGCCGCGGGCGCGCATGAGCTCCTTGACCGAGTCGCGGGTCTGCCCCGGCACGAGCTGGACGGCTCCGGCGGGCACCTCGGTGCCCTCCAGCGCGTCCTGCATGACCTTCACCAGGGCCGTGTTGGAGGAGTAGGCGCTGGAGGAGCCCCTGAGCAGGACCGCGTTGCCGCTCTTGAGGCAGAGCGCGGCGGCGTCGACGGTGACGTTGGGGCGGCCCTCGTAGATGATGCCGATGACGCCGAGCGGCACCCTGAGCTGGCGCAGCTCCAGCCCGTTGGGCAGGGTGGCGCCGCGGACGACCTCGCCGACCGGGTCGGGCAGGTCGGCCACCTGGCGCACGGCCTCGGCGATGGCGCCGACCCTGGCCTCGTCGAGCCGGAGCCGGTCGATCATCGCCTCGGACGTGCCCTGCGCCCTGGCCTGCTCGACGTCCTTGGCGTTGGCCTCGACGATCTCCGCCGCGTGCGCGACCAGGGCGTCGGCCACGGCACGCAGCGCCCGGTCCTTCGGCGCCCGCGGCAGCGGGGCCAGCTCGGCGGCGGCCTCTCGCGCCGCCTGGGCGACCTTCAAGAACTCTGTGCTCATGGCTCCGCTCCGCTCCCTGCGTTCCCAGCACGCTCGTTGCCCCAGGGATGGGGACTAGTTGTGAGCTTCCAGTATGACGATGTCGTCACGGTGGATCAGCTCACGCTCATATTCCGGACCGAGCGCGCTGGCCAGCTCCCTGGTGGAGCGGCCGAGCAGGCCCGGGATCTCGGTGGCGTCGAAGTTGACCAGCCCCCGGGCCACCACGAGCCCCTGCGGCCCGCACAGATCCACCGGATCGCCCGCCGCGAACTCACCCTCCACGGACGTCACCCCCGCGGGCAGCAGCGACTTGCGCCGCCCCACGATGGCCTCCACCGCCCCCTGGTCGAGGTGAAGGCGGCCGCGCCCGGTGGTGGCGTGCGCGAGCCACAGCAGCCGCGTGCCGGGATGGCGGCCACCCGGGTGGAAGTAGGTGCCGACATCGGCTCCGCCGAGCGCCTGGGCGGCGTGAGCGGCCGCCGTGAGCACCACGGGAACGCCCGCCCCCGTGGCGATCCTGGCGGCCTGCACCTTGGTCACCATGCCGCCGGTGCCCACCGCCGCGCCGTTCTTCCCGAGCTCGACGCCGACCAGGTCTTCCGGCCCGCGGATCTCCGACAGGCGCTGGGAGCCGCTGCGGCTCGGCGGGCCGTCGTACAGGGCGTCGACGTCCGACAGCAGGACGAGCGCGTCGGCGTGGATCAGGTGCGCCACCAGGGCCGCCAGCCGGTCGTTGTCGCCGAAGCGGATCTCGTCGGTGGCCACGGTGTCGTTCTCGTTGACGATGGGCACGATGCCCAGCTCCAGCAGGCGCGCGAGCGTGCGCTGGGCGTTGGCGTGGTGGGCGCGCCGCATCATGTCGTCGGCGGTCAGCAGCACCTGGCCCACGCGCAGGGAGTAGCGGGCGAAGGAGGAGGTGTAGCGGGCGACGAGCACACCCTGCCCGACGGACGCCGCCGCCTGCTGGGTGGCCAGGTCGCGTGGTCGCGCGGTCAGCCCGAGCGGGCCGAGGCCCGCCGCGATCGCCCCGGAGGAGACCAGGACGATCTGGGTCCCCGTACGGCGCCGCGCCGCCAGCACGTCCACAAGGGCGTCGACCCGATCGACGTCGATCGTGCCCTGGGGGGTGGTGAGCGAGGAGGAGCCGACCTTGACAACGACCTTCGACGCTGAGCTGATCTGTTCCCGCACGTCTGGCAGCCTATCCGAGCCCCGAGAGCCCTTCGGTCCCGGAGCCCGGCGGGATACGGCCCGAAGACCTGCCCGCCACCCGGGCGGCCCGAAGACCTGCCCGCCACCCGGGCGGCCCGAAGACCTGC
>NZ_JBSFTC010000310.1:0-12327 GCF_053590415.1 Nonomuraea sp. NPDC003201 | reverse complement strand
CGTCGCGCCACCCCGCGTGCCGCCCGCCGGCCCGGCCCTCGGACGGGATGGCCACGTGGTGAACGGTACGGTGCCCCAGGTCGAGCAGGTGCTGGGTGGCGTCGGCGGCGGCCCGGCGCTCGTCCAGCGCGATCGCCACCCGCCCCAGATCGGGCGCGACCGGCTCGGCGGCCACCACGGCCGGGATGTGCGGCGGCAGCGCCTGCGCCACCGCCGTGCCCAGCGGGTCGAACGCGATCACCACCAGGCCGCCCGCGCTCGGATCGCTGACATAGTCGACCGTCTGCCGGACCTCGGCCGACTCCACGACCCTGATCCCCAGCGCCACGCCCTCGGTCCTGGCGGCCTCCTCGATGCCCTGGAGGGTGGAGGCGTACCCGTACAGCATGGTGTTGGAGGTCACGACGGTGACGCCGCTGGCGCGGCCGAGGCCGAGCGCCCGGGCGGCCCGGTTGGGGCGGAAGCCCAGCCGGTCGATCGCGGCCAGCACCGCGGCGCGGGTGTCGGGCCGCACCCGGGGTGAGTCGTTCAGCACGCGGGAGACGGTCTGATGCGAGACGCCGGCCGCGGCGGCGACGTCGCGGATGCTCGGGACGGCCCCTTTACGGACATGTCGGGGGCTCGTGGTCACGGTCACATGGTAGTCGGGCCCAGGAGCGGAGGTCGGGAGCGGTTCCCGAAGCTCCACGTCTCCGGAAGTGCCGGTCAGTCGGCGCGCACGGGCTGCTGGTAGTTGTTCAGGAGGGTGAAGTGCTCGCTCGACTCCGCCGGGATCGGGCCGATCTCCACGGGGGCGGAGGGGGAGATCAGGTCGGCGCGGTAGAGCTTGGCCGTGGCGGGATCGTCGTTCTCGTTGGCCGCGATGATCAGGGAGCGGCGGTCCCGGGAGACGGCCGCCGTGATGATCGACGACTCGGTCGCCGGGGCGATCTCGTTCTTCACCTTCACCTCGGTGTGCTGCACGTAATCGATGTCGTTCCGGGCGAGCCGAGGGTTGATCCGCGCGGTGTAGAAGTCGTTGCTCCCGCCCGCGCAGAGCAGGTCGGTGGCGTTGATCCAGGCGAGCGGGTCGCAGGGGCGCAGGCCGCCGTCGCGTACGACGATCTTCATGCCGAACGGCAGTTGGAGCGGAGCGTCCTCATAGCGGTCCACCGTGTTCCCGAGGATGTCCAGTTCGGCCCCTTGGACCAGGTTGATCCCCACGGCCGCCCGGCTGGGGTCCGCCGCGAACCTCCCGGAGGGATGGACGGTGCCCGGGCACATGACGGCGACCGATCCCACGACGCGGTAGAAGGTGTCGTCGTTGCTGTTGGTGAAACAGGCCAGGCTGATCTTGCGCGGAGTCAGCCGGCCGTTCGGGTCCGCCGAGAAGTACTGCTGGGAGTCGCGCAGGAACCAGAACGACCCGTCGGGCGCGAATCCGGGGTACTTGTCGGAGAACGTCTCCTTGACGTATCCCTTCTTGTTCGACCTGTCGGTGAGGTCCGTGAACGTCCCGGTGCCGAGGTCGAGCCAGCCGACGTGCGTCGGGTCGCCGCTGGACGGGAAGTCCACCTGGACGGCGACCCGGCGTCCGTCCGGCGAGACCGGGCTGACGCCGGGATCTCCCTCCTCACCGCACAGGCTGCGCACGACGGCCTTCTCTCCGCCCGCCGTCGCGGCGATCTCGGTCAGGAGCGGCGTGAGCGTCACGCTGGAGAAGCTCGCGACACCGGTACGGAAGGCGTCGTCGTAGGCCGTGGCCCGCCACCCGTCGTCATTCCACGAGCAGGCGACCGGCCCCTGGGCGGCGAGCACGGCCGGAAGGCTCTTCGCCGCCTCGGCCAGCGCCGTCTTCCTGGCGTCCGGAGTGGGGGTGGAGGCGCGCGGGCTCGGCTGGGACAGGGCGACGGGGCCGGAGGCCGCCGAACAGCCGGTTGCCGCCAGGAGGAGCGCGACCGCCGTCGCCGGCCAGCCACCGCTACGGGAACTCATCCAAGATCTCCTTCACGCCTTCAATGATGATCCTTAAAAGAGTGAATACCATTAACCATGTGTCGCCCATTCACCGCAAGTGGCCGCGGCAGGCGAGACCAGACAAGATGGTCGGGTGACAGCGTTGACGCGACGGGAACGACTGCGGGCCGAGCTCGAGCGCGACGCCAAGGCCGCCGCCCGCAGGATCGCCGCGGAGGAGGGCATCGAGGGTCTCACCCTCGCCGCCGTGGCCCGCGGCGTCGGCGTGACGCCCCCGGCCCTCTACCGCTACTTCAACGGCAGGGCGGGCCTCATCCGCGCCATCTACGACGACATCACCGCGGAGTTCATCGACACGGTGGACCGGGCCGCGCGACGCCAGGACCCTGACGACGTCAGCGCCCAGCTGCACGCCGCCACCCAGGCCGTGCTCGACTGGTCGCTGGCCAACAAGGTCGAGTTCGACCTGCTCATGGGAGCCGGGTTCGCCAAGATCGCCGAATCGGAGGAGGGCATCCCGGTGGTCATCGCGCGCGAGCTGGGCGGCCTGTTCGGCCAGCTGTTCGCCCGCCTGTGGAACGAGGGGCGGCTGACCTGCCCGGCGGACGAGGAGATCGACCCCGTCCTGGCAGCCCAGTTGCGCACCTACCGCTCGGAAGTCGGCCTGGAGTTCCCCATCGGCGTGGTGTTCCTCATGGTCGTCTGCTGGCGGCAGATCTACGGGCTGCTCTGCATGGCCGTCTACGGGCACCACAAGTTCGCCTTCGACGACCTGCAACCGCTGTTCGAGCACATGATCGACGACCTGCTCGGCCTCCTCGGGCTCAAGCGGAGCCCCAACCTGCGCCTGCGGTGAAGCCGGCCGGCGTGGCCACATCCGGTCAGGGCCCCGGGGGACCGGAGGGCTTCTCCCGCACGTGACCTCAGCCGCAAAGCAGCTCCGGGTGATGCCCGTGACGCTGCGCGATCCAGCGGGCGGAGGTCACCGACGTCGGGCAGCCGGATCGCGGCCTTCTTGCCGGCGGGTCAGGCCGGTCCCCCTGGCCGGCTCGGTAGGCGTCAGTGTGGACGGGGCCAGGAGCATCGGCTTGTCGGCGTATGCGGAGCCGGGCGTGATGGTCAATATCGGCGGGTGCCCGGCCTCGGCTCGGGGTGGACAAGGTAGGGAAGGCCTCCACACCAACAGGCAGGTAGGCATGACTGAACATGAGTGATCTTCTCGCCACATTGGAGGCATGAAGAAATTGCTCGCCGCCGCTGTCGCCGGCTGTCTGGTCATCGCCCCGGTAGCTCCCGCGTTCGCTGCCGCCGCAACGCCCTCGCCGCAGTCCCGCCTTGACCGGCTCACCACCGAGGACGGCATGGCGGGCGCGTTGAGCCAGGTGCGGACCCCGGGCGGCACGACCGTGACCCTGCGTTCCGGCACCGCGGAGCGGGGCACCGGCCGGCCGATGATCGGCCCCGAGGGCCGGTTCCGGATCGCCAGCGCGAGCAAGCCGATCATCGCCGCCACCGTGCTGCGACTGGCCGACCAGAAGAAGATCGACCTGGACGCGGCGGTGGAGCATTATCTGCCCGGCGTGCTGCGCGGCAGGGACGATGGTGCGGCGATCGATGGGCGGAAGATCACCGTCCGGATGCTGCTGCAGCAGACCAGTGGCCTGCCCGAGTTCCTCGACGCGATCGAGTGGAAGGAGCCGTTCCCGGACTTCCTGCGGGTGGCGCTCGCGCTCAAGCCGACGCTCCGCGGCTCGTTCGCCTACGCCAACACCAACTACCTGGTCCTCGGCATGATCGTGACCGAGGTGACCGGCAAGGACTTCCGGCAGGCGAGCCGAGAGCTGATCTTGAAGCCGTACGGGATGCGGGACACGTACTGGCCGGCCAAGGGCGATTACGGCATCCGTGGCCCGCACGCCCACACCTACGGGGTGCACCCCGGCCGCCCGCAGGACGGCGAGGTGGATCTGACCGACCAGTTGCCCACGTACGAGTTCGGGCCCAGCGGCGGTCTGGTCTCCACCCCGGAGGACCTCAACCGGTTCTGGCGTAAGGCCCCGCTGGACAAAATGATGGCCAGCACGGTGCCGGTCGAGCAGGAAGGCTGGCCCGAAGGCGCCCGCTACGGCTACGGGGTGGCCCGGATGGAGTCGGGCTGCGGCTATGCCTACTTCGGCGCCGGCGACATGCCGGGGGCCGCGGTGCTCAGCGGCCGGGACCGGGCCGGGCGCGCGGCCACCGTCTACGTCACGGGCGTCCCCGCGAAGCGGCAGCACCTGATCGACGCGTTCGTCGCCGCCATGTGCGATCGCTGAGTCCTGTTCGCGGACGGGTCGGCCGTCGTATGTCCGGCGGAAGGGCGCCCTTCAGCCCACGCGATCCGCGTCACCGCTGACAAGCAGGAAGTCTGTCAGCAGGCCCAGGACGTTCCCTTCGGCATCGAAGCCCCAATGGCATGGGGAGGAACCGTCGCCCCGCCCGCACAGAAACCCGACAACAGGCATCCGGCCGGGATCATCATCCCGTCCCTCACACCGTGGGTAATACGGCGCCTCCAGCCAGCCATGCATCGCGTCGAAAGCATCCGGGGACTCGGCGTAGAAGGCAGCGACACGGCTGTCGCAGTATGCGGCCATCCCGTAGTCCACAGCCATCTTGGACACCTGCCCGGTATCGCCTTCATACAAGGCCGGACGCCACTCGGTGACGTCAGCGATGGCCGGACCCGAAATGCCGACCGGGCGGTCCGTTGGGAACACCCAGGCCAGGGAATTCCGCACGGTTACCGGCTCTCTCGCTGATCTTGTGACGTGGCCATCGGGCGATAACCGGCTCAGGAGGCTCCCGCATTCTGCCGTGCGGCCAGGAAGTCAATGAGTTCGGCCTGTTGCTCGATATTGAAGGCACGTTTGGGGAGGAATGCTGCGAGCTGCCTGTTCACGAAGAACAGCCAGAACTCTTGAGTTGTCACGACTTGTCCGAACATAGACCACTGCATCGTGGTGCTGTACTGGTCGGTTCGGCACTCGTACCCTTCGCTGGTCACCCGAATCGTCGTAGGCACGCACATGTAGGCGAGCTGTCGCGCGGCGAGCCGGCGGATCGCCCGGGTGGCCGCGAAGGGAGCCACGACCGCTGCGACGAGCATGCCCACACCCACGAAGACGGCATCGGCCCAGATGCAAGCTAGTCCTGCCACGACCAGGACCGAGGGAAGGAAACGATAGACCGCGGTGAGTTGCCGTTTGAGACCTTGGCGTAGCGCCCGCGCCACTTCGTCGGGAGCGGGTTCATATCTGATCGTGAAGTCCACCAGTACTCCTTCGCCTGAGCTGCCGATCATCATTCACGGACCAGCACCACGTCGCAAACCCTCACGCCTGGTCAGCGAGGAGCCGTTCCAGGTCACAAGATCAGCAACAGAGCCCGGTTACCCGTACTCACCTCTGTAGTCCAACGGGTGGAGTTCGTCGGAGTCCCTGCGTCATTGCCCAAAGGGATCACGGCTGGGGTGCCTGGTCGAGCTCGTCGGCGAGCAGGTGCTCGGCGACGGCGGAGATCTGGGGGCGGTGCTGTGGGAGATCCCGAAGACCAACGACAGGTGAAGCGGGTCCGCCCCTCTGGCGAGAGCTTCGTGGAGGATGCGGTCCTTGCGTATCCGGTCGACGCTGCATCCGGTGTGGGGTCGTCGAGCGTCAGGCCTCGAATGGCTCCAGTGGGAGCGGCGTTCTCCGCGGCCAGGGCGATGATGACTCTTCCGGCGAGGTCGTCGGCCAGTTGCTCGATGGCCCGAGGCTCTTCATCAGCCATCGGGAGCAGGGCGACGTCCGCCGGGTGGGCCTTCAACCCGGTGGTCGGATTGGAGAAATCAGGCCGCACGACACCCATCGGTGTGGCCGGGCTCGGATCTCACTGAGCGGGACGCGCTCACGCAGTTCGCAGGCAGTGAGCGTGCAGGGTGAGGAGGATCCAGCGCCCTCGACTCAAGAACTGTTGCTTACTAGGTGCAGGCCGGCGCTACTTTGGAGCTCGTCGCACGAACCCGAGTGGAGGGCGCGGTCCGGGGTGGGCATCGGCAGGCCCAGCCGGTAAGCGGGCAGCGGGAGGGTGGAAGCCGGCCCACCTATCCCTGGGTGAGCCGGAGGACGCCCCAGTGGCTGGTGTCCAGGTAGCTTCGGCCGGTGTTGTCGTTCCAGGTCACGGCGCTGGTACGGGCGGTGCCAGAGGCGTCGTTGACCTGGGCGTCGAAGCCCAGCAGCGTCCCCGGTGCGAGGGTGATCGTGGGCAGTTCGATGGCCGCCTCGACGACGTATCCGCCGGGCACCGTCCTGGTCACCGCCTTCACGTGGTCCTTCACCCCGCCCGCGTCGAACGTCCCGCCGACCGTGATCCGGCCCGAGAAGCTGATCCGGTACTGGCCGTCGTCGTCCTCGTAGCCCTTGGTCTTGCCGTTGCCCGGGTCCACGAAGATCTCGACGGAGTCCTGCTCCCACGGGTTCGGGGACTCCTCGCTCAGCGTCGGATCGGCGACCTGGGCGAGCACGTACAGCGTGGATCCGCTCCACAGCGAGCGCACCTTGGCGGTCGCGCCGGACGTGCCCTGGATCCAGGTCGCGGTGCGGATCTCCGGCGCGGCCGACCAGGCCCGGTCCACGGCGCCGTCGAGCACGGGCGTGCGGTGGGCGGCGGAGGTGAGCTTGACGGCGGGCGCGGCGGTCACCTTCCCCGTCCAGGAGGTGCTCGCGCCGGCGGAGTCGCTCACGGTCACGTCCACGTCGGTGCCGGTCGCGATCAGGGCCTCGACGCGGTAGCCGGTCGGCGTCGGCCGCACCGCCGCCTTGGGGCCGCCGGTTCGTTTGACGACGTACGGGGTGCCGTCGACCGTGAACGTCACTCGGTCATCCTTGCCCGCCGTCGGATCCGTGACCTCGGCGAGCACGTACAGCCCCTTGCCCGACGAGCGCGCCTGGAACCCGGCCGACACGTCCCCCACCCGCGCGACCGGCGAGTCCGGCAGCAGGTCCCACTCGAGGTCCCGCTTGCCGTCCACCTTGGGCGTCCCGGCGGGCGCCTCCAGCCGGCGCACCGCCGGGGAGAGCCGCGACGGGTCCACGACGCCCCAGTAGGCGGGCTTGGCCTGCAGGTCGTCGTCGAACAGCAGCGGCGCGTTCAGCCGCGGGATCGGCCACGACCGCAGCCAGCTCACGTCGTCGGACTCGCCCCAGACGGTCACGGAGCTGAGCTTGGCGGCCTGCCGCCGGAAGACGTCGAACAGCTCCTTGTAGCGGTGGCCCTGCTGGACGAGCAGTTCGGGCGGGATCGTGTCGTACGACGACACGAAGTCCGTGTAGACGCTGACGTCCAGCTCGGTGATCTGCTGGTCCACCCCCAGCGTGGCGAAGCGCTCGATCGTGGCCTCGACGGAGGAGGCGGGCGGGTACTCGATGTTCAGGTGGAGCTGGTGGCCCACGCCGTCGATCGGCACCCCTTCCGCCTTGAGCCGCTTGACCAGCGCGTACAGGGCCTCGCGCTTGCGCGGGAACTCGGTGTTGTAGTCGTTGATGAAGAGCTTGGCGTCCGGGTCGGCCTCGTGGGCGACGCGGAAGGCGGTGCGGATGAAGTCGAGGCCGGCGATCTCGTACCACTTGGAACGGCGCAGGCCGTCGGGCTGGTTCTCGTCCACGACCTCGTTGACCACGTCCCAGGCCGCGATCTTGCCCTTGTATCTGGTCACGAGCGTGCGCACGTGCGTCTCCAGGCGCTTGAGCAGCAGCTCCTTGTCGGCGTTCTGGAAGACCCAGTCGGGGGTCTGGCTGTGCCAGGCGAGCGTGTGGCCGCGGATCGTCATGCCGTGCCGGGTGGCGAAGTCCACCAGGAAGTCGCCGTCGGCGAAGGTGAACTCGCCCTCACGGGGCTCGGTGGCGTCCCATTTGAGCTCGTTGCCGGGCGTGACGCCGCTGAAGTGCCTGGCCAGCAGCTCGCCGTGGACGCCGAGCGCGTCGGGCCTGGTGAGCGCCGAGCCCATGACGAACGGCACCTTGTCCTTGAGCGCGGGGATGTCGGTCTGGATCGGCTTGGGCTGGATGTACTTCATGGAGAAGTCGTCCAGGTAGAAGGGGAACGTGCCGGTGTCGGACTCGACATAGACGCTGAGGAAGTCGACGTCGTACGCGAGCGTGTACGTGCCGGACAGCTGCACCCACTCCCCCGTCGGCACGTCCTTCGGCGAGACGACGCGCTCATAGCTCGGAGTGCCGCCGGTCCTGCGCTCGATCGACAGGCCGAGCCGGCCCGCCGCGGCCTCCGGTCCGAGCCGCACCCACACCGACAGGGCGTATTTGTCGCCCTTGGCCATCCGGCCGAACACGTTGAGGGCGGGACCGTCCCAAGAGGCAGAGCGGCCGCTCACGGCCAGCGATCGGCTGCCCGCGTGGGCGGCCTCCGCGCTCGGCTGGAGGGTGGCGGCGGCCCTGGGCGCCCAGTCCTGCGCGGTGCCGTCCTCGAAGTCGCTGCTGACGGGCTCGCGCGTGGGGTCGCCCAGCGGGGTGACGACGATGTCGTCCAGGTAGAACTCGCCGGTGGCGTCTGAGCTCTCGGCATAGAGCTGCACGTCGGCGGACTCGGCGGTGAACAGGTAGCTCCCCGACAGCCGCGTCCACCCGCCGTCGGTCACGGTGGCCGCTGCGACCCGCTCGTACGTGGTGCTCCCCCCGGTCGGGGTGCGCTGGACGGTCAGCGCGATCGTGGCGGCCGGCCGGCCGCTCACCTGCCGCGCGTACGCGGTCACGGCATAGCCGACACCCCGGACGAACGGCGCGGCGATGGACGCGCCGTGCCACGTGGCGGTCCGGCCGGTGGTCAAGAGGCTGCTCGTGCCCCCGTGGGCGGCCTCCGGCGTCACCGTGACGGAGACGCCGTCGCCGCGTGGCCCCCATCCCTGGGTGGTGCCGTTCTCGAAGTCGTACGTGAGGTCCGCCGCCGCGTGCGCGGAGAGCGCGGGCACGAGGCATAACAGGGCGGCGGCCACCAGGGCTCGAAGGGTGCGCACGATGCTCCCGATGAAAGTTTCAGCGAAGCGCCGATAAATATCAGGCGGACTGTAGATCGGCGCGCTCCCACGGTCAAGATCACCCATAATCTTGCAATCGCTTGTTGCAGCGTGGTGCAGTTTCACTGGAGGGCATTGACGGAGTGAGGCGGCTGAGTCAGCATTTCATGCAACCGATTGCAGCACCCCCATCGGCGAGGTCGCCTCATGCGCTTCCTGTTACTTCTCCCCCTGCTCGCCCTGCCCCCTGTGACAGCGGCCCCGGCGCCCGCCGCCATCGTGGTCGCGGCGGACGGTTCGGGCGACCACACGACCGTGCAGGCCGCGGTCGACGCCGTCCCCGCCGGCAACACCCGCCCGGTCACCATCCTGGTCCGCAAGGGCACCTACCGGCAGCAGGTGGTGATCCCGGCCGACAAACCGCACATCTCTCTGGTCGGCGCCACGCGGGACCCGCGCGAGGTGGTGCTCACGTTCGACGCCTCGGCGGCCACGCAGAAGCCGGACGGCTCGGGACCGTACGGCACCTCCGGCAGCGCCTCGTACACGGTCAGCGCCCCCGACTTCACCGCCCGCAACCTCACCTTCGAGAACGCCTACGACGAGGCCGCCCACGGCTACAGCCAGGCCGTGGCCGTGCGGACGACGGGCGACCGGCAGGTGTACGACAACGTGCGGTTCAGCTGACGGGCCGAAGGTGGGAGTGGCGCGGCCACCTTCAGCCCCCATGGCACCCCCGGGCCTCGCCTAGCCTCGAAGACATGGACAGGGAGAACCCACTCGGCCAGTTCCTGCGGGCCCGCCGCGAGCTGCTCCAGCCGGAGGAGGCCGGCGTGCCGGTCACGACCCGGCGCCGCGTGGCGGGGCTGCGCCGCGAGGAGGTGGCCCGGCTCGCGGGCGTGAGCACCGACTACTACGTACGGCTGGAGCAGGGCCGCGAGCGCCACCCCTCCGCCCAGGTGGTCGACGCGCTCGCCCACGCCCTGGCCCTGGAGGAGGACGCGGTCGCGCACCTGCACCGGCTGGCCCGCCCGGTCCGGCGCAGGCGGGCGTCCGCCAGGCGGGAGCGGGTCAGCCCGAACCTGCTGCGCATGATGGAGGGCTGGCCGCACACCCCCGCGGTGGTCCTGGGCCGCTGCCTGAACGTGCTGGCCGCCAACGCGCTCGGCAGAGCCCTGTTCGACGGCCACGCCTACAGCGGGGACCTGGTCCGGCTGGTGTTCCTCGACCCGGACGCGCGGGAGTTCTATCCCGACTGGGACCGGGTGGCGGTCAACACGGTCGCCGGGCTCCGCGCCGGCGCGGGCGCCGACCAGGACGACCCGCTGCTGATCGAGGTGGTCGGCGAGCTGTCGGTCAAGAGCGAGGCCTTCCGCAGGCTGTGGGCCCGCCACGACATCCGCCAGAAGACCCACGAGACCAAGCGCTTCCGCCACCCCTTGGTGGGCGAGCTGACCCTGCACTACGAGTCGCTGACCGTGAACAGCGCTCCCGGGCAGCAGCTCGTCGTCTATCAGGCCGACCCGGGCAGCCCGTCGGAAGAGTCGCTGTCCCTGCTGGGCTCCCTGACCGCCGGCTGAGCAACCCTTCACCGACCGCGCCCCGGCCGGGGCGCCATGTCGCCATGCCTATTTACCTGGAGATATACCACCATGTCCGTCTGGTTCATCACCGGCTGCTCCACCGGCCTGGGCCGCGCGCTGGCCGCCGCCGTGCTGGAAGGCGGCGGGCGCGCGGCCGTCACCGCCCGCGACCCCCGGCAGGTGGCCGACCTCGTCGCCGAGCACGGCGACCGGGCCGTGGCCCTGCCGCTCGACGTCACCGACAAGGACCAGATCGCGGCGGCGGTCGAGCGGGCGGAGTCCGCCTTCGGCCGCATCGACGTCCTGGTCAACAACGCCGGGTACGGTTACCTGGCCGCCGTCGAGGAGGGCCGGGACGACGAGGTCCGCGCGCTGTTCGACGCGAACGTGTTCGGGCTGGTCGACGTCACCAAGGCCGTCCTGCCGGGCATGCGCGCCCGCGCGAGCGGCCACGTCGTCAACGTCTCCTCGCTCGGCGGGCTGGCCGCGTTCGGGGCGACCGGTTACTACCACGCGACGAAGTTCGCCGTGGAAGGCCTGTCGGAGTCGCTGGCGGCGGAGGTCGCGCCGCTGGGCATCAAGGTCACGATCGTCGAGCCCGCGGCGTTCCGCACGAACTGGTCCGGCCCCTCCATGCGGCAGTCTCCCGTCCGCATCGACGACTACGCGGAGACCGCGGGCACGCGCCGCGCCTCCACCCTGGCCACCTACGGCCACCAGCCCGGCGATCCGGTGCGCGCGGCCGAGGCGATCATCACCGCGGTCGGGGCGGCCGAGCCGCCGCTGCGCCTGCTGCTCGGCCGGGCCGCGTACGAGATCGCCTCCGCGCGGCTCGACACGCTCAGGACCGGATTCGAGGCGTGGCGCCACCTCACGCTCAGCACCGACTACCAAGGGAACTGACTGATATGACGAAGATCGTCCTGATCACCGGCGCCAGCAGCGGCATCGGCCAGGCCACCGCCACGCGCCTCGCCCGCGAGGGCCACCACCTGGTCATCGGCGCCCGCCGCGAGGACCGGCTGGCCGCCGTCGCCGAGGACATCAGGAACGAGGGCGGCAGCGTGGAGGTGCGCCGGCTCGACGTGACGGACCGCGCGGACGTCACGAGGTTCGTCGACACGGCCGCGAAGCAGCACGGCCGGGTGGACGTGATCGTCAACAACGCGGGGGTGATGCCGCTGTCCCGGCTGGACTCGCTCCTGGTGGACGAGTGGGAGCGGATGATCGACGTGAACGTGCGCGGCCTGCTGCACGGCATCGCCGCGGCGCTGCCCCACTTCCAGCGGCAGGGCGGCGGCCACTTCGTCACCGTGGCCTCGATCGGCGCGCACGGGGTGGTGCCGACGGCCGCGGTCTACTGCGCCACCAAGTACGCCGCCTGGGCGATCACCGAGGGGCTGCGCCAGGAGCTGGACCCGAGCATCCGGGTCACCACCGTCTCCCCGGGCGTCGTGGAGTCGGAGCTGGCCGACACGATCACCGAGCCGGGCGCGCAGGAGGCGATGCGCGTATACCGGGCGGCTTCGATCCCGCCGGAGGCCATCGCCGACGCCATCGTGTACGCGATCGGCCAGCCTGTGGAGGTGGACGTGAACGAGATGATCATCCGCCCCGCCAGGCAGCGCTGACGGGGCGGGACGGGGTGGGGGCGCGCCGAGGCGCGCCCCCCCCCCGGCCGCACGGGGGTGGGGAGAGGGGGGTGGGGGGGAAGAGTGGATTTATGGGGGGGGGGTTATA
>NZ_JBSFTC010000309.1:0-12330 GCF_053590415.1 Nonomuraea sp. NPDC003201 | reverse complement strand
GGTCGTTGTTGTGCAGGACCGCCACGATCAGACGCGGATCGGCCCACTGGGAGGCATACCGCTTGATCGTGATGAGCTCGGCCAGCCCGTTCATCTGCATGGCGCCGTCCCCGACGAAGGCGATGACAGGCCGGTCGGGGTGGCCGAACTTCGCGCCGATCGCGTACGGCACGCCCGGCCCCATCGTCGCCAGCGTCCCCGACAGCGAGCCGCGCACGCCGGCGCGGATCTTCAGGTCGCGCGCGTACCAGTTCGCGGCCGAGCCGGAGTCGGCGGTCACGATGGCGTTCTGCGGCAGCCGCGAGTTCAGCTCCCAGAACAGCAGCATCGGGTTGATCGGGTCGGCCTCCACCCTGGCCTGGCGTTCGACCGTGGCCCACCAGCGCGCCAGGTTCTGCTCGACGGTGTCGCGCCAGGACCGGTCCTGTTTGCGGGTCAGGCGCGGGATCAGCGCCCGCAGCGTCTCGGCGGCGTCGCCGACGAGGTTGACCTCGGTCGGGTAGCGCATGCCGATCATGCGGCCGTCGAGGTCGATCTGCACCCCGCGCGCCTCGCCGAAGGGCGGCAGGAACTGCGTGTACGGGAAGTTGGACCCGACGATCAGCAGCGTGTCGCAGTCGCGCATGAGCTCGTAGGAGGGCCGGGTGCCGAGCAGGCCGATGGACCCGGTGACGTACGGCAGATCGTCCGGCAGCACGTCCTTGCCGAGCAGCGCCTTGGCCACCCCGGCCCCGGTGAGCTCGGCGACCTCGACGACCTCCGGGGCGGCCGCGCGGGCCCCCTGACCGACCAGGATCGCCACCTTCGACCCGGCGTTGAGGACCTCGGCCGCCCGGCCGATCTCCTCCTCCGGCGCGCGGGTCACCGGCGGCGTGTAGCCGGGCGCCGACGACGGCACGTTCTTGAACGCGTGGCCGGGCGGCTCGTAGTCCTCTTCTTGCAGGTCGGAGGGGATGATCACGGCGGTCGGAGCGCGCTCGGCGACGGCGATGCGCATCGCGCGGTCGATGAGGTTGGGCAGCTGCGCCGGGACGGTCGCCATCTGCACGTACGCGCTCGCGACATCCTTGAACAGGCTCAGCAGGTCCACCTCCTGCTGGTAGTTGCCGCCCATCGCGCTGCGGGCCGTCTGCCCGACGATCGCCACGACCGGGACGTGGTCGAGTTTGGCGTCGTACAGGCCGTTCAGCAGGTGGATCGCGCCGGGCCCGCTGGTGGCCAGGCACACCCCCGGTTTGCCGGTGAACTTGGCGTACCCGACGGCCTGGAACGCGGACATCTCCTCGTGCCGGGACTGGACGAACCGCGGGCGGTCCTCGGCGCGTCCCAGCGCCGCGATGATCCCGTTGATGCCGTCGCCCGGATAGCCGAACAGGTGCTCCACACCCCACTGACGCAAGCGCAGGAGTAGATAATCGGCGACGGTAGGAGCCATGACCAGGTCCTCCCAGCGATAGCGGCTTTCCTCAGGCCCTGCCCGGGCCACAAGATTGAAACCGGCGAGCCGGGTAGTCGGTCCGGTGTTCTCCCGGCTCAAGGCTCGCCCCGCACCCACCCGAGGTCGAGTTCCTTGACAGGACCCCTTGCCGGCACACCATGACATGACCGGCTTCTAGGACTTCGCATCGATTAGGCCTAAGGCAGAGCGGGAAGTCCAAGTTCCGTCCCCCCGGCAGCCGTCGGGAGGGGACGTGTCGTGGCCAGGATCGAGCAGCAGCCGGAGCCCACGATCCCCGTCCAGGTCAGTAGCCAGGCCAGGGCCGGGCGGCTGATCGTTTCTTGGTTGTCCACCACCGATCACAAGGTGGTCGGGTATCTCTACCTCTCGACCAGCTTCGTCTTCTTCCTCCTGGCCGGGATCATGGCGATGGTGATCCGCGCCGAACTGCTCGGCCCGGGACTGCAGTTCGTCACGCGAGAGCAGTTCAACCAGCTCTTCAGCATCCACGGCACGATCATGCTGCTGCTGTTCGCGACTCCGCTCTTCGGCGGGTTCGCCAACTTCGTCATGCCCTTGCAGATCGGCGCCCCGGACGTCGCCTTCCCCCGGCTGAACATGGTCGGTTACTGGTTGTTCCTGTTCGGCGGACTGATCGTGATCAGCGGCTTCCTCCTGCCCGGCGGCGCCGCCCCGTTCGGCTGGACCGCCTACACCCCGCTGTCCACGCAGGAGTTCACCCCCGGCCCCAACATCGGCGGCGACCTGTGGGTGATGGGCCTGGCACTCAGCGGGCTGGGCACCATCCTGGCCTCCGTCAACTTCATCACCACCATCATCTGCATGCGAGCACCGGGCATGACCATGTTCCGGATGCCGATCTTCACCTGGAACACCCTGCTGACCAGCATGATGGTGTTGATAGCCTTCCCGGTGCTGGCGGCGGCGCTGCTGGTGCTGGAGTCGGACCGCAAGCTCGGCACCCACGTCTTCGACGCGGCCAGCGGCGGCGCGATCCTGTGGCAGCACCTGTTCTGGTTCTTCGGCCACCCCGAGGTGTACATCATCGCGCTGCCGTTCTTCGGCATCGTGACCGAGGTGATTCCGGTCTTCAGCCGTAAACCGCTCTTCGGCTACCTCGGCATGATCGGCGCCACCATCGCCATCGCCGGACTGTCGATGACCGTGTGGGCCCACCACATGTTCGTCACCGGACAGGTGCTCCTGCCGTTCTTCTCCATCATGACGTTCCTCATCGCGGTCCCGACCGGGGTGAAGTTCTTCAACTGGACCGGCACCATGTGGCGCGGCCACCTGTCCTTCGAGGCGCCGATGCTGTTCTCCGTCGGCTTCCTCCTGACCTTCCTGTTCGGCGGCCTCACCGGCGTCATCCTGGCCTCGCCGCCGCTCGACTTCCACATCAGCGACACCTACTTCGTCGTCGCCCACTTCCACTACACGGTCTTCGGCACCGTGGTCTTCGCGATGTTCTCCGGCTTCTACTTCTGGTGGCCGAAGATGACCGGCCGGATGCTCAACGACAGGTTGGGCAAGCTGCACTTCTGGCCGCTGTTCATCGGCTTCCACACCACGTTCCTCATCCAGCACTGGCTCGGCGTGCTCGGCTTCCCGCGCCGCTACGCCGACTACAGCCCGGCCGACGGATTCACCACGCTCAACGCGATCTCCTCGGCCGGCGCGTTCCTGCTCGGAGCCTCGACCCTGGTGTTCCTCTACAACATCTACTGGACGCACCGCCACGCCCCCCAAGTGAGCGTGGACGACCCATGGGGCTTCGGGAACTCTCTGGAATGGGCCACGTCCTGCCCGCCACCGCGGCACAACTTCACCTTCCTGCCCCGCATCGGTAGCGAACGCCCGGCCTTCGACCTGCACCACCCGTACACCGGCCAACCACAACTGCCCGCCGAACCGCAGACGGAGGCCCCGCCGCCATGAGCGGTTTTATGCCCCTCCTCCTGCCCGGGCTGAGCCGTCAGAACACGACGCAACCCGGCACGTGCACGTTTGAGCCCCTGTCGGTGGGAACAAGGGCGGGGAGGCTCCGCCCGCGCCCCTGGCACTGTGACCAGCGGCGGCGGGGCCCATGACAACCGCACGCCAACCCCGAGGGAGGCCGTCATGGGCACGCAGCAGGACATGATCGAGGTCCTGGTCATCGACCACCGCGAGGTCGAGGAGATGTTCACCCAGCTCGAACGGATGACCGGAGACGGCGGTGAGCAGGCCAAGACGCTGGCCGAGAAAGTGGTCATCGAGCTGGTACGGCACTCCGTCGCCGAGGAGGAGTACCTCTACCCGACCGTCCGCGAACACGTGCGCGGCGGCGGCAAGCTGGCCGATCAGGAGATCGCCGAGCACGCCGACGCGGAAGAGACGATGAAGCGACTGGAGGCGCTGGAGCCGGGCCAGGCCGACTTCTGGCCCACCATGCAACTCCTGATGGGCCAGATCCGGGCACACATCCGGGAGGAGGAGAACGACCTGTTCCCACGCCTCCGTGAGGCGTGCCCGGCCGATCAACTGGTCGAGCTTGGCGCCAAGGTGGAGCGGGCCAAGAAGATGGCCCCCACGCGGCCGCACCCGTCCGCGCCGGACACCCCGCCCGCCAACAAGTTGCTGGCGCCAGGCGCAGGACTGGTGGACCGCATCCGGGACATCCTCACCGGCCGGGGACGTTCCTGACAGACTCCCCACGGCCGATTCGAGCCCGGCAGGGCACAGACCTGGTTACCACCGGTGCCCTGCCTCGATGGGCATCCATCACTGCCGGAGCGAGGCGACCTACCCGCCCGGCTGGGTCACACCGCTGGGCCGACCGCGTACGCTCGTACGATCGTCTGCGTCAGCCCGCCGCCGGACCCGTTCTGAGCCGTCACGCGCAGCGACACGAACCCCGGCGTTGCCGGGTTACGCACCAGGGCCGTCCACCCCGATCCGGACGCCGCCACCGGAACGGCGTGCCAGGTCGCCCCGTCATCGGCCGACATCTCCAGCCGCAGCCGCCTCCACCTTGTGGACAGCACGGACTGCCTGCTCATGGACGTGCTCAGCGTGTACGAGGCGGCTCCGGCGGGCAGTTCGGCACGCAGCTCGCACCGCTCCGGCAGGGCGATCAGGCGGTCGGTGATCCCGGAGGTCGCGAGCATCTTGCCGGCGCCCGCGAGCGTGACGGTTCCCGTCGCGGAGACGTCCGTCCCGGCCCTGCCCGCGACGCCGTCCGCGAACAGGCGCCGGTCGAGCCTGCCCTGGGCGATCAGCGGCAGGGCGTCGGAGGGGATCACGTACAGATGGCCGCCGTGCACCTGCCCCATGAACCCCGCCTCCCTGCCCGCGCCCGGCTCGACCCGGTATCCTCCCCCGGCCACGATGACGCGGTCTCCGATGAGCAGCGTCACCGCGTTTCCCCCGAGCTGTGTTCGTCTGCGCTGTGTTCGTCTGCGCTGTGTTCGTCTGCGCTGTGTTCGTCTGGGTGACGTTCGTCCGGGCCGCGTTCCCTCCCGATCGCGGACGCCAGCAGCGCGGCGGCCACCGCCATGCGGAGGATCATGAACCGCACCCCTCTTTCCGCAGGATCGTCCTCAGCAGCTCGCCGTCCATCGGCGTCTCGCTCACGACCAGGTCCGCCGTGTCGTACGAGGCCAGCCCGCCGCCCGTCACGTACATGGAGTCGGGCACCGAAGCAGTGACCTGCGCGTCCTCCCCCCGCTCGCCCGGCCGCTTGACGGCGTACTCCCTGACGCTCACCCCCAACTCCTTCAGCCGTCCCCGCACCTCGCCCACCGGCCGGTTGTAGAACGGCCGGCAGTGCAGGGGCTCGCCGTCGTCGTTCAGACCGGCACTGGCCTGGTACTCCTCTCCCGGACGGCCCTCACGGCCGAGCAGGATGTCCGCCTGGGCGGTGAAGTCCTTGGCGATGGTGACGCCGATCGGGCACTGTCGGTAGCGCCCGCACTGTTCCGGCCGGTCGATCGTCTTGATCTTGTCCGCGTACGGGAAGGGGCCCGCCTTCCAGCCGGGCGTGTCGGTGGAGATCTCCCCGACGAGGCTCGGGCTCACGGGCACGACCTTCAGCGAGACCTTGAGCCCCAGCCCGCGCAGCCTGCTCTCGTACACCTCGGGCTTGGCGTAGAGGTCCTTGACCTCGATGACGTAGTGGTCACCCTCGTCCTTGACGTCGAGCGCGGCGGCGGGGGATGCGGTGAGGAACGTGGGCAGCGCCCCGGCGGCGACCGCCGCCGCGATCGGCAGCGCCACCGCCCACCTCCTCCTCTTCTTCAGCGGCTTCTGCAGCGGCGCGGCGTCGTCCATGATCTGGGTCAGCATCTCCCGGGCCCCCGGCGTCAGGCCGGGTCCGGGGTCGGGGGCGAGGCTCTTGACGATGTCGTCGACGTCGGTGTTCACGCGTTCTCCTTGGCGAGGTTCACGGCGCGCGGGCCGTAGGTGGTCAGGTCGGCGTCAGCGCGGGCCAGTTCGACGGCCAGCCGCTTGCGGGCGCGGTGCAGGCGCTGGCGGGCCGCCGTGGAGGAGCAGCCGAGCACTTTGGCGATCTGCGGCGTGTCGAGCCCCTCCCAGCCGACCAGGGACAGCAACTCCCTGTCGTCGCCGGACAGGCGGGCGAACGCCTCCCGGGCCGCGTCGGAGGCCGTGTTCACGACGGTGCCGGTCCAGTCGGCGAACTCTTCGCGCAGGCGGACGGTCAGCGCCGCCCTGCGAGACTGGCCGCGCCGGTGGTTGGCCAGGGTGCGCCTGGCCACGCCGTAGAGCCACAGCCGGGCCTCCTCGCCGTACGGCACGTCGGCCAGCCGCCGCCACGCCGTGGTGAACGTCTCGGCCAGCACGTCGGCGGCGTCGTCGGGGTCTTCGGCACGGCGGCGTACGTAACTGGAGACGGCCGCGTAATGCTCGGTGTAGATCTCCTCGAAGCGCCGCCGGGGCTCCGCTGGTCCCACGTCGTCGTCCTTCCGGTTCAGGAATGTCACATGCCGGTAAATGTCCGGCACTTTACGGGTGTGACAGCGGCCGCCCGGCTCTCGAGGACGAACCGCGGAGGCGACTTTCCCGGACGGTCAAGGGAGAAGACACGATCACCGCAGGCCAAGCCCGTTCCCACGGCCGATGGCCGGGCCCGATCCCGCTCCTGGCGTTGATCGCGGCATCAGGCGATCCCGGTCGACCCCGGCTTCTCCGACCCGCGCCCGATGCAGACCTCGCTCGCCGAGGACCTGGCCGGCCGCGGGTACGTCGTCGGCGGCGGGGACCACACCTACGAGGGCACGGGGATCACCTTCCCCGACGGTCCCCCGGCCCTCAGCGCCCCGCTCGGCCTGGAGCGGGGTCAGCAACGCCTGCCAGGTGCCGTCGGCCGGCCGGCGACGGCGCCGCAGAGGGCCCTTATCGCACGCACACCGATCCGGTGGCAGGCAACGCGCCGGTCACCAGGTAGGTGTCGATGCGCTCCGTCGCGCAGGCGGACCTCCGGTATGCGGTGTGGCCGTCGCCGTCGTTGATCAGCAGTCCCGAGCCCTGAATGCGTTCTGAAAGGCTGCGCGCCCAGCGGAGCGGGGTGGCAGGGTCGTGAGTGTTGCCGATCACGAGAATCGGCGGCACGTTCCTGATCGTGCTCTGACGCGGCGAGTGAGCCGGAGGGATCGGCCAGCCTGCGCACCCCGCGGTCATGTCCCAGAATTCAGACGTACCGAGCATATGAGGGGCCATGCTGCGGACCTGCCGCATACGTTTGCGCATGTCGGCAAAGCTGTGGATCCCGGGATCGATGTCCTGGCAGAGGATCGACCGGTAGGCGGCTGTGCTCACCGGATCGTCCAGCGCTTGGGCCCGCATGGTCGCGAAGAGTTGGGCGTCGCCCCGCTCAGCCTGCGTGATCGCGGTTGCGAGGCCACCCGCAAACTCCGGAGTCATGGTGAGGAAGGCATACGCGGAGTAGCGCAGTTCCTCGGCGGTCAGGGGCCGGCCGCCCGATACGCCGATCGGCGCTCGCTCGGCCGCGGTGACCAGGCGGTCCCACACCTGGCTGACGTCGCGACCGTGCAGGGCGCACGTCGCGGTGCGGTCACACCAGGCGGTGAACCGGTCGAAGGAGTCCTCCACGGCCGTTGCGGCGTCGGTGACCAGCCGTGATGCGGGTATGGCCTGATCGACGGCACCGTCCAGTGCCATCGTGCGTACCCTGCTGGGGAACAGGCGGGCGTACTGTGCCCCGAGCATGCTGCCGTAGGACTTGCCGAAGAAACTGATCTTCGTCTCGCCGAGGGCGGCCCGCACCGCGTCGAAGTCGCGTGCGACGTTCGCCGTGTCCAGGTGTGCCGGCAACGGTCCGGTGGAGGTGAGGCAACTGCGGCCGGTGGCCGCGTTCCAGTCGACGAGCTGGTCGTATCCGGCCTTGTCCTTCGGGAACTGGCTGATCTCAGGATTGTGGACGGGCCGGCCGCATCGCAGCGCCGGGATGCTTTCCCCCACTCCACGCGGGTCTATGCCGATGATGTCGAAGCGGCGGCGTAGCTCTTCGGAGAAGGTGTCGGCGGCGTAGTCGCGCACCAGCAGAACGGCGGGCACTCCCGGCCCGCCCGGGTTGTAGAAGAGGGTGCCCACCCGGGCCGAGGGATCCGTGGCCTTACGGCGCACGACTGACAGCTTGATCCTGGCACCCGATGGGGCGTTCCAGTCGAGCGGCACTTCTACCTCGCCGCACTCGGCTCCTGGCTGGTCCGCGCAGGCACGCCAGGACACGCCGGCTCTGCCGGAGTCTGAGGCGGAGGCGCTCCCAGAGGCCTGGGCCGAGGCGAACGCGCCGCTCGCCAGGACCGGTATAGCGACAGACACCCCAATGCCGATCGTCATGTATCGCTTCACAACAGAGTATGGTTCCCGGCCGCTTCGATGAGATCATCAACCGGAAGTACGATCCCGGTCGGCCGAACGGCTGAACCGGATACCGCAGTGGCGGGATCGACGACCGTGCGGGTGCCGATTAATCATCCGGCCAGGTCAAGCCGCGTGTCGGTATTCCTTCGGACACCTCCGAGCCGATCACGTCGGCGGATGTCCAAGGAGGTGATCGAGGCCGGGTTGATGTCGGGATCACAGAGCGGTCGAAGCGGGGCAGGACCGGGCGGTGTGTTCCCGTTCCGGAGACGAGTCGCTGCCGCAGGCGTCCCCGCCACCGACGGGCACCGGCTGCTGCATGCCGGCACCGCAGCAGATCACGATGCCGGCGCAGGATCATGTCAGGGCGGATCAGCAACCTGAGGTGCCGCAGTCTCTCCACGGGCAGACGATGCAGCAGCCCTGCAAGGGCAAAGGAGCTCTCCGCTGGGCAAATGGCCGCCTTATGTCCGGTAGATGCCCTGGTTCGCCTAGATCGCGAGTCCCACAATCGTGCCGTGAACCTCCAGCGAATGATCCGGTTATTACACATCACAGCCCTCTCGTTCTTGATGGCCATCTCCTCGACCGTGCTCTGGGCGGGGGCGGGGCCGGGGGCGACGCCGGCGTATGCGGTGCGGGGCGGGAGCCCGGTCGCCGACGGTACGTGGGGTTTCGTGGCGAAGGTGAACGTCGGTGAGAAGCACGCATGCACGGGAGCCCTGGTCAGCCCGCAGTGGGTGATCACGGCCACCAGTTGTTTCGCCGCCGAGGGGCAGCCCGTCAAGAGCGGGGCGCCGACGGAGGCGACGACGGTGACGGTCGGCAGGACGGACCTGTTCGGCTCGGGCGGGCGGGTGCTGCCCGTGGAGTGGGTCCACCCGCACCGTGACCGGGATGTCGTGCTGGTCCGGTTGTCGTTGCGGGTACTCGACGTGACACCCGTCGCGGTCAGCTCCACCGTTCCTGCCGCGGGGGACGCGCTACAGGTCGCCGGCTATGGCCGGACCGCTGAGGAGTGGGCGCCCAACCGGCTGCATGCCGCGCCGGTCACCGCCGGGACCGTGGCCGCCGGCTCGTTCGGCTGGACCGGAGCGAGCGGCGGCGACACGAGCGCCTGTCAGGGCGACGCGGGAGCCCCGGTGTTCCGTACGGGCGGGAGCCGTCCGGAGCTCGTCGGGCTCAGCATCGGCGCGGGGCAGGGGGGCTGCCTCGGTGCGGCCGGCGACGGGCCGCGCGGCGCCGACGCGGTGCGGGTGGACGACCTGGCGAGCTGGATCAGCCTGGTGGCGGCCGAGCCCACCACCACCTTCCGGACGTACGGCCCCAGTTCGACCGGGCTCGGCGGCTATGACCTGAAGGACGCCCGCGACCAGGTGGTGGCGTTCGACTACGCACATTCGGGGAAGCTGGATCACCTGCTGTTGTACCGGCCGGGAACGGGGATGGTCTCCATCCTCAAGCGGGGCTCGGACGGCACCTACGCTCCGGTCTACTCCTCGGCCGATGGTGGGATCGGCGGCTATGACCTGAAGAACCCGGCGGACCGGATCACCGCCTTCGATTATGACGGCTCGGGGAAGCTCGATCATCTGGTGGTGTACCGGCCGGCGACCGGGATGGTGCACATTCTCAAGCACGGCAGTGGTGCCACGTTCACGCCGGTCTACTCCTCGGCCGACGGTGGGATCGGCGGCTATGACCTGAAGAGCGCGGCGGATCAGATCATCGCCTTCGATTACGAGGGCTCGGGGAAGCTCGATCACCTGCTGCTCTACCGTCCGGGCGGGCACACGGCCTGGATCCTCGAGCACGGCGCGGGCAACACGTTCAGAGCGGTGTTCCACAGCTCGACCGGCATCGGTGGCTATGACCTGCTGAACACGGCGGACCGGATCACCGCCTTCGATTACGACGGCTCGGGGAAGCTGGATCATCTGGTGGTGTACCGGCCGGGGGCCGGGATGGTCTCCATCCTCAAGCGAGGCGCGGACGGCACCTACGCGCCGGTCTACTCCTCGGCCGCCGGCGGCATCGGTGGTTACGACCTGAAGGGCACGGCGGATCAGATCATCGCCTTCGATTACGAGAATTCGGGGAAGCTCGATCATCTGCTGCTCTACCGTCCGGGCTCGCAGACGGCCTGGGTCCTCCAACACGGCGCGGGCAACACGTTCAGAGCGGTGTTCCACAGCTCGACCGGCATCGGTGGCTATGACCTGAAGAGCACGAGGGACCGGATCATCGCCTTCGATTACCAGGGGTCGGGCGGGCAGAGTTATCTGCTCCTCTACCGGCCGATGGACGGGATCGCGTGGGTCGTGAGCCGGGCCTATCCGCCTGGGCGGCCGATCCTGGAAACCGTGTGGCCCGTCATCCGCCCGGACTCCATCGTGGAGAACTTCGCCTATCCCGTGGACTTCCATCACGAGTTCGCAGGTACGTCCGGTCAGGACGACTGGGGTACGGACGAGGCCGAGGCGAAGAACTTCCAGCTGCTCTCCGGGAACGGCGGGATCATCTGGGTCTCGTGCACCGCGTCCCCGGCGAACGGGGTCGGCGTGATCAAGGTGTTCCCGGGCCTGTTGAACGGCCAGACCGAGGTCGGCGAGCCGCACCTCGGCGTGACGGCGGTGTGCTTCAAGGTCATCGGACCCGCGGGATACGTGAAGCTCCGGATCCCGAACGTCTACGAGGTCCAGGGGGACAGCCGCTCACCGGGAGCCGGCCATGACGTGGACGCGACCGTTGTGAACGTGACGTCCGGCGCGGAGCGCACCAAGCGCGTCGAGCGGGACGAGAGCGAGCAGTTCGGACGTACGGACACCACCTGCGACGAGAACCACCCGGATTATCCGGACAACTGCCGAGAGACCCTCCTGGAACTGCGGGTCGTCAGCTGAGAACGGAACGGCCGACCGGCAGGTGACAGCCGGTCGGCCGTCCAGCCCATTCATGTGGAAGCATCGACCGAACAGGTGGAGAGACTGCGATGAAGGCGATTCGCGCGTGGCGCGGCAGGGCTTTATGGCAGATGACGAGTGTCGTCGGCGCCGTGCTCTCGCTGCTTCTCGTGAGCAGCCCGATCGTCGAAGCACGGGCCGCGGCGGCGGAGGCGGACCCACCTCGCGCGCCGGCATGCGAACGCCAGGTGGTCCTGGAGGCCTGGGTCACGGGCGGTGTGAACGTCCGTCCGGCCGCGGAGGATGCGCTGCTCGGAGGGCAGGCGGAGATCTGCGCCTTCCTCGCCCAGCTTCCCCGGCTCGCGACGCAGGACGATCGTGAGCAGGTCGGCCGCATCAAGGCCCACGGAGGCCCCGAGGTGTCCGCCGCCGCCAACGCCGCCCTGGTCTCGGACAACTCCGGTGCCGTGGTGGCGTTTCTCGACGGCGGCTGGGAGACCGCTCGGGAGATCGACCTGCGCGCCAGCGTGAACGAGATGAAGGCGGCCGGCGGACCGGAGGTCAAGGCCGCCGCGAACGCGGTGCTGCGCAACGGGTCGCGTACGGCCTTGGGGCAGTTCATCGAGTCGGGATGGCGGCTGCCGTACCGGCTGGACCTGCGGGCGATCGTCAATCGTGCGATGGCTGACGGCGGCCCGGAGGTGCAGGCCGCGGCGAACCGGGCGCTCCAGGACGGCAGCCTGGAGATGCAGGAACGATTCGTCCAGATCGACTGGGGGGTGGCCCAGGCCCGGGACAACGAGAACCAGACCTTGGGCGATCTCCGGGCGAGCGCCACAGAGGCGACTCGCCGTGCGGCATTCGAGACGATCTCCGCGGTCGCGCAGGCGGAGCGCGCGAAGGCCGAGTCCCTGGCCGCCAAGAACGACGCGCTGGAGGCACAACGCCTCGCCTCGCTGGCTGGACAGGAGTCGGCGGAGGCCAAGCGTCAGGCCCAGCGTGCGGCTGAGGCGGCCGACAAGGGGCCGCTGGCCGACTTCCTGGTCGAGCGGGTGGCCGACGCCTACGTCCGGCTGCTCCAGG
>NZ_JBSFTC010000308.1:0-12353 GCF_053590415.1 Nonomuraea sp. NPDC003201 | reverse complement strand
GGCCGCGGCCGCCGCGTTCGAGGACGCGGGCATGGGGATCGACGACATCGACGTGCTGGAGCTGCACGACGCGGCCGCCCCGGCCGAGATCCTCCAGTACGCCGAGATCGGACTGTGCGCGCCCGGCGAGGGGCACCTCCTGGTGCGTTCGGGCGCCACCGCGCTCGGCGGCCGGCTGCCGGTCAACGTCAGCGGCGGGCTGATGAGCCGGGGCCACCCGATCGGCGCCACCGGCTGCGCGCAGCTCGTGGAGATCTACGACCAGCTCACGGGCCGGGCGGGACGCAGGCAGGTCGCGGGCGCCCGGACCGGTATGGCCGTCAACGCGGGCGGCTGGCTCGCGGGCGCGTACGCGGCGTGCGTCGCGACCATCCTCGTGCAGGGCGGCTGAGCGGTGGCGGCCACCGAGCTGGAGACGCTCTACTACGAGCGGGCGGCCGACGGCGTCGTCCTGCTGACCCTGAACAGGCCGGAGCGGGGCAACGGGGTGGTCCCCGAGATGGCGGCGGACCTGCTGGCCGCCCTCACCGACCTCGAACGCGACACCGCGGTCCGCTGCCTGGTGATCACCGGAGCGGGACGGCAGTTCTCCGCAGGGGCCGATCTCAAGGCCATGCGCGCCTACCTCGACGAGGTTTTCCCGACCACCCGGGAGCCCTACAACGCGCGCGTGCTCTTCCCGGTGACCCAGCGCCTCGTCGCGTCCCGGTTGCCGACCATCGCCGCGATCAACGGCGGCGCCACCGCAGGCGGCCTGGACTTCGCGCTCGCCTGCGACATCCGCATCTGCTCCACGGCGGCCAAACTCGGCGAGACGTACATCAACCTGGGTCTGCCTCCTGGAAACGGCGGGTCGTGGTTCCTCCCCCGGCTCGTCGGCTCCGGCCTGGCCGCCGAACTCGCCCTCACCGGCGAGGTCGTGGACGCACGACGAGCGTTGGAGATCGGCCTGGTCAACCGGGTCGTCGAGCCGGAGGAGCTGATCCCCGCCGCCGTCGAGCTGGGAGCCCGCATCGCGGCCAAGCCGTGGCGGGCTCTCGAAGCCACCAAGAACGCCCTGCGCTCGACCTGGCAGGTCGATCTCGCCACCTCGATGAGCAGCGGCTACTGGGCGGTCTCGGCACTGCACCACGGCCCCGATCTGGAGGAGGGCATCGACGCGTTCCTCGAACGCAGACCTCCCCGGTTCAATCGCGGCTGACCGGCCGAGGACCGTACAATCAGTTGTTAACCGAACATGGGAGGACGGTTGGCAACGCGGAAGGAAGGACGGGTCAAGAGCGGGCCCGTGTCCCTGGCAAGCATCGAAGCAGCGGCGATCAAGCTCTTCAGCGAGAAGACCTACCCGGTCGTGGGCATGCGGGACATCAGTGACGCCGTCGGGCTCCTGCCGGGCAGCCTCTACGTGCACATCAGCAAGAAGGAGGACCTGCTCCAGCGCATCGTGGAGGACGGCATCCAGCGCTACCTGGACGCGATCGAGCCGGTGGTGGAGTCGGACCAGACCGCACCGGAGCGCCTGCGGGGCGCGATCAACGCGCACATGAGTGTCCTCTCCGAGTCCCTGGAGCAGACCCGCGTCGCCTTCCACCAGTGGACCTATCTCGCCCCCACCGGCAAGCGCCGCGTCGTCAAGCTCCGCCGCCGCTATGACGCCCTCTTCTCGCAGATCATCGACGAGGGCATCGAGGCCGGCGAGTTCCGGGCGGTCAAGAGCGCGCGGGTGACGGTGTTCGCCATCATCGGCATGCTCAACTCGGCCACCGAGTGGTTCTCCCCCAACGGCGAGCTCACGGCCGAGCAGATCGCCGAGGTCCTCACCGACGGGGTGCTCACCGGCCTGCAGGCTTGAGACCGCGAGCGTGAACAAATAGTTGTTCACCTGGAGGACGCGCGGGCCCTCGGCATCCCGCTCACGGCCTTCGAGGAATGGGCGCGTAACCGGAGATCCGCGTCGGCGCTCCTGCCAAAGCCGCAACAACACCGGCCGCCCGGCCTTGGGGCGTGGCCGACATGATCAGATGGGTGAGGGATCGTGGTTGCGGAGCCTCGCCCGCAGCTCGTCGGCGGTGCGGTGCCCCAGTTCGTCCAGGATGGCCAGCGAGAGGCGCCACGAGTCCACCGCCTGGGTGGGCCGACCGGCGGCGTGGAGCGAGTCACCGAGGTGGAGCAGGATTTCGGCCTCGTCGTAGCGGTGCCCGAGATCGCGGCACGAGGTGAGAGCACGCCGGTGGTGCGCGATCGCGTCCTGGAGGTCGCCCCGGTGATGGTGGATCTTGCCCAGCGTGTCCAGGATATGGCCCTGGCCGGACTTGTCGCCCAATTCGGTGGCGATGGCCAGCGCCTTCTCGCCGGCCTGGAGTGCTCGCTCGTAGTCGCCGAGCGCGCACCGGCACCAGCCGATCAGGTTCAGGACGTAGGCTTCGGTGGCGGTCAGACGAGCCCTGCGAAGAGGATCGAGGGCCGCCTGCGCATGCCGCAGGGCCTCCTCCACGCGTCCCCCATGAACGCAGGCCAGGGCGATGTCGAAGAGGGAGAACCCTTCCTCGGCCAGATCGCCCGCCTCGCGGGCGAGCGCGACGCCCCGGCGGAAGAGCGCGTACGCCTGCTCGAGATCCCCGCGTTCGGCGGCCGGCGGGACGAGCCACCGGTACGCGGCGGCCTGCGCTCGCCGATCACCCGTGCGGACGGCCGCTTCCAGCGCGACGTGCAGGCAATCGAGGTGTTCCTGCCGGTGACCTCGCCGGAGCAGCCAGAATTGGAAGGCCGACACCAACTGGACGACCTGGGCGTACAGGCCGTCGGCCATGGCCTGGCGGAGGACCGCCGTCAGGACCGCGTGCTCGGCCTGGAACCACGCCAGCGCCTGCCGGTGCTCTGCCGGGTGCTCGGCTCGCACGCCGGAGGAAGCCCGGCTCGGGGGCCTCCAGCCACTCGGCCGGCACGTACAACCGCACCGCCGCCTCGTGCGCGGTGTGCAGGTAGTGTTCGACCACTCGGCATGCCGCGGCACGTCGCTGCGCCGGCTGCTCCGTCTCGCCCGCGAGCTCTCGTGCGAAGGCACGGAGCAGGTCGTGGCAGGCGTACCGGCCATGCGTGACCTCCGTAACCAGGTGCGCGTCGAGCAGGGCGTCGAGGAGCCGCCGGATCCGCGCCGGGTCGACGCCCGCCAGGCTGGCGGCCGCCGTCGCGGTGAGGTCCGGTCCAGGATGTACGGCGAGCAAGCGGAACAGGCGGGCCACGTCGGCGGGCAGCACGTCGTAGGAGCGGGCCAACACCACCCGCAGGCTGGTGGCCGAGTCCGCGGTGGCCAGCCCACCCAGATCACCGCCGGCCCGGCGCAGGTCCGCGGCCAGGGCGCTCAGCGGCATGGCCGGGCTCGTGACCGCCCGGCCCGCGGCGATCGCCAGGGCCAGGGGAAGCCGCGCACACGCGGCGATGATCTCGTCGGTGGCGTCCGGGTCGGTCTCGACCCTCCGTCGGCCGAGGCGGTGGGTGAGCAGTTCACGGGACTCCGCCTGCGGAAGCACGTCCAGCGTGATCAGCCCGGCTCCCTCTTCGGCGATCAGACCGCTCAACTGGCGGCGGCTGGTGACGATGACGCTGCAGTGAGGGCCGCCGGGAAGCAGCCAGCGCACCTGCTCGACGTCACGGGCGTTGTCGAGCACGACCAGGACGCGCTTGTCCGCCAGCGTCGTCCGGTACAGCGCGGCCCGGGCCGGCGGATCCTCGGGGATCCGCTGCGGCGGCACGCCCATGGCTTCCAGGAAGGCCGTCAGCGCGTCCTGCGGATCGGCTGCGTCGTGGGCCGGGCCGAAACCCTGTAAGTTCGCATAGAGCTCGCCATCCTCGAATCGGCCACGTGCCCGGTGGGCCCAGTGCAGCGCCAAGGACGTCTTGCCGACGCCGGCCGTGCCGGAGACGATGCAGATCCTCGTCCCTCCCGCGCCCGCGTCGAGCTGACGGTCCAGTTCCGCCAGTGAACCGGCACGCCCCGCGAACCCGGACACGCCGACCGGCAGTTGCCGTGGCGGCAGGGGCGAAGCAGTCATCTCGGGCTCCCGGCCCGTGAACCCGCTCACCTCCGTCGGCGACCCAGGCTCCGCCCGGGCTGCCGCGGCGAGCGCCTCCTGTTCCCGCGGGTCCAGCCCGAGGGCCTCGGCCAAGGCCCGGAGCGACGCGCTCCGGGGCCGCTCCACGGCATCGCCTTCGAGCCTGCGAATGGTACGGACGTTGACGCCTGCCCGATCGGCGAGCTCGTCCTGGCTCAGAAGCGCCCGGTTCCGCCAGGCCCGCAGGAGCGTTCCCAGGCTTCGGCACTCCTCGCCGGCGCGGATGTCGGCATCGTCTCCTGTCCCGGCAGACATGACGGTTCCCCGATCTGGGTGGCGGCGATGGGCACTTGCCATGACACCACACTGTCCCACGGGTGTTGAGCCGGCGGCGGGGTCGGTCGGGCCACACGATGCCGGGGAGGGTCTTCTCGCCGTCCACGATGAGCCCGTCCGTGGTCACCACGGGCCCGGCGGTCCCCGCCCGGCGCGGCCTTGATCGCAGCCGGCGCGGTGGTCCTGGGAGAGTGTGTGTCCCAGAGAGGACCTCTCCACTCCGCCTGAGCGCCGAGTCCGAGGATTATTCCTGATCGAGCGCGACCGCCTGCCGGATGTAGCCACGCAATGCGTCATGGTTGAGGGCGTCCGGGCTCTTGAGCTTGACGTGCCTGGTGGCCTTCCCCACACCCTCCAGCAGACCGTGCTCGTCGTCGAACTCCGCGCCTCGAGCGAACGCGAACGTGATGTGCGTCTTGCTGTGACTGATGATCGCGAGGACGGTGCGGCCCTTCCACGCGGGGGAGCCGCGGCTGATCACCTCCGATGCGTCGGGCGCACCCTCGGCCATGAGCTCTCGCAGGATACGGACGATGGTCTGGTGCTGCGGCGGCAGCTTGGTCCGAACGAACTCGTCTACGTCCGCACTGGACATGGCACGAACCCTTCTCTGCTACGGGTGCTTCGATGCGCCGCCCATGATGCGAGGTGGTCCTTACGGTTTGTTTACGCTCACCGCGGCATCCCGGTCCGCTGGCGGGCGAAAGAGCGTAAACAGACCGGAGGCGCCTTCGCGCAGGGTTGAGCACGACACGAACCCGAGGGAGGCCCGAGATGCCGGACACCACACCACTGCGGCTGGTGATCATCATCGGCAGCATCCGCCGCGGGCGGTTCGGCCCGACCGCGGCTTCCTGGTTCGTCGCCCAGGCCCGCAGGCGCCGCGAGCTGAACATCGATCTCGTCGACCTGGCCACGGCAGGCCTGCCCGACACCCTCACCGACCAGGACGAGCTCGTCCCGGAGCCGGTACGGGCCCTTGCTCCCAGGCTGGCCGCCGCCGACGCGTTCGTGGTGGTCACACCGGAGTACAACCGGAGTTTCCCCGCTCCGCTCAAGACCGCCATCGACTGGTTCTACGAGGAGTGGCAGGCCAAGCCCGTCGCCTTCGTCTCCTACGGGAGGGAATCGGGCGGCCTGCACGCCGTGGCCCAGTTGCGTGAGGTGTTCGGCGAACTGCACGCCGTCGCCATCCGCACCCTGGTCAGTCTGCCCTGCTACTGGGAGTTGTTCGCCGCCGACGGCAGCTGGCCCAAACCCACCGCGACGTGCAACAACACGGTCAAGACGACGCTGGACGAGCTCACTTGGTGGGCGTACGCGCTGCGCGAGGCGCGTGCCGTGCGTCCCTACACCTACCGATGATCGCAACCCCGTCAAACCCCAGGAGCATGCCATGCGCAAAGTGATCGTTTCGGTCTTCGCGACGATGGACGGCGTCCAGCAGGACCCGCACGAGTGGTCCCTCGAGTACGCGACCGCGGAATATGAGGCCTACGCCCGCGACCAGTTGTTCGCCGCGGACGCCCTGCTGATGGGACGGGTCACCTACCAGGGCTTCGCCGGGTCCTGGCCGTCGATGAGCGAAGACGGGCCCGCGTCCGACGATTTCACCCACCGGATCAACACCATGCCGAAGTACGTCGTGTCGACCACGCTCGACGACGTCAGCTGGACCAACTCGGCCCTGCTCAAGGGCGATGTCGTCGAGGCGGTGCGCGAGCTCAGGCGGCGACCCGGCAGGGACATCCTGATGTTCGGTTGCGGCGAGCTGGCCCGGACGCTGACTCGGCACGACCTCGTCGACGAGATCCGGGTCTGGATTCATCCGGTCGTCCTGGGGCGCGGAGAGAGCCTGTTCACCGGCTGGAGCGAGACACGGTTCCGCCTGACCGGCACGAAGACGTTCGCATCGGGAGTCGTCGTCCTGGCCCACGAGCCGGTAGCCGCTGACGCTGGAGCAGCAGTGGCTCAAGCCCCGTCCACAGCTCGTCGCTGACCTCCCACGGCTTCGGCGAGAGATCAAAGCGCAACGAAAGAGGAAGCATCGCCATGACCGACATTCAGCGGCAGACGCAGGACGCCATCGACCAGCTGGTCGAGTCCGGCGTCGAACGGGGCTTGCAGGTCGCCGTCTACCACTGCGGAGAGCTGGTGGTCGACGCCGTCGCCGGCCAGGCCGACCCGGTGACCGGCCGGCCGGTCACGCCGGACACGCCGTTCCACGTCACCTCGACCGGCAAGGGGGTGACCTCCACCGTCGTGCACGTGCTCGTGGAACAGGGCGTTGTCACGTACGACACCCCGATCGCGGAGCTGTGGCCGGAGTTCGGCGCGCACGGCAAAGAGCGTGCCACCGTGCGCCACGTGCTCAACCACTCAGCCGGCGTGCCCGGCCTCCCACGGGACACGACACCGGAGGATCTGACCGACTGGGACACGATGTGCGCGGCGATCGCGGACGCGACACCGTGGTGGGAACCCGGCACCAGGACGGGGTACCACCCGCAGTCGTTCGGCTACCTCGCCGGCGAGATCGTGCGCCGGGCCACCGGCCGGCCGATCTCCCAGGTGCTCCGCGATGAGGTGGCCAGGCCTCTGGGCGTGGCGGACGAGCTGTTCTTCGGCTTGCCTGCCTCCGAGCTCGGCCGGCAGGCCCGCCTGGAGGAGACGGCGGGCGCCATGGAGCTGACTCCCGACATGATTGCCGCCATGGCCGGGCAGGTGCCGTTCTTCAGAGTCGTGGACGGTTGGACGGCGGCGCCGCCGGCGGCCCTGCCGAGCGCGGCCTTCTGCAACCGCGAGGACGTGCTCGCCGCCGACATCCCCGCGGGCGGCGTCATGACCGCCCGAGCCGTGGCACGCATGTACGCCGCCCTGATGGACGAGGTCGGCGGCGTGCGGCTCATCTCCCCCGAGCGCCTCCGAGAGGTCACCACGGTGACGATCAGCGGGGTCGACGAGGTCACCGGGGCTCCGGCCGCCCGGGGGCTGGGGTACGACATCGGCTTCCCCGGACCGCTCGACAGCCCCACCCTGTTCGGCATGGCCGGAAGCGGGGGGACCGCGGCGTACGCCGACACCGCTACCGGCATGGTCATCGCCGTGGCCAAGAACCGCGTGAGCGCCGGCGACTACAGTACGTTCCACCACATCGGCGCGCTCGTCACCAAGGCCCTCGGCCCGCGCTGACCGGCGTGCGGCCCCACAACGCCCGCCCGGGGCCGCAGGGTCCGGGAGCCGGCGAAATTGTCGCCGGTCCCCGTTATGGTGACGGTCATGCGCTTCGGGGTGCTGGGTCCGCTCGCGGTGTGGCGGGACGACGGCGGCGCCGTCGCCGTGCCGGGTCTGAAGGTCCGGGCCCTGCTGGCGGCCCTGCTGACGCACCACGGGCGGCCGGTGCCCGCCGACCTGCTCATCGATCACTTGTGGGGCGACGATCCGCCGGGCAACGCGCCGGGCGCGTTGTCGGCGAAGGCCTCCTACCTGCGCCGGGCACTGGAGGAGGCCGAGCCGGGTGGGCGGGCGCTCGTCGTGTCCCCGCCGCCGGGCTATCTGCTCCGCGTCGACGCCGGCACGGTGGACGCCCACCGGTTCGAGAGCCTCACCGCCGAGGCCCGCGAGACGGACGACCCACGGGCCAAGGCCGAGCTGCTGTCCGGAGCGCTGGCCCTCTGGCGGGGCCCGGCCTACATCGACTTCGCCGACGAGGCGTTCGCACGCACCACGATCGCGCGCCTGGAGGAGCAGCGCCTCACCGCCATGGAGGACCTGGCCGAGGCCCGGCTCACGCTCGGCATGCACGCCGCGGTCGCGGGCGAGCTCGGCGAGTTGCTGGCCCGCCACCCGCTGCGGGAGCGGCCACGCGCCCTGCACATGCTCGCCCTCTACCGGGCCGGGCGACAGGGCGAGGCCCTGAGCAGCTACGAGGAGTCGCGGGTCCATCTGGCCGAGGAGCTCGGCGTGGACCCAGGTCCCGCCCTGGCCGGGCTGCACCGTTCGATCCTGGCTCATGACCCGGGGCTGCACGCGCCGCTCGGCCCCGCGCCGGCGACCAACCTGCCCAACGCCATCACCGACCTGATCGGCCGCGACGACGCGGTCGCCGAGGTGCGCGCGCTGCTGCGGCAACACCGGCTGGTGACGCTCACCGGTTCGGGCGGGGTGGGCAAGACCCGGCTCTCGATCGACGTCGCCGCCCCGATGGCCGAGACGATGGCCGACGGCGCGTGGCTCGTCGAGCTGGGCGCGTTGCGGCCCGGCCTGCCTGATGCGATGGGGTCGCTCACCGACCTGGTGATGGCGGTCCTGGACATCCACGACGGCGGCGCCGGACCGCAGGAGGCTCCCGCCGACCGGCTCGCCCGAGCCCTGCGCGCCAGGCGGCTGCTGCTGGTGCTGGACAACTGCGAGCACGTGATCGAGCCGGTCGCGGAGCTCGCCGGCCTCCTGCTGCGCGCCGTGCCCGGGCTGCGTGTCCTGGCGACCAGCCGGGAGCCGCTCGGCCTGGCGGGTGAGGTGGTGTGGCCCGTGCCGGCGCTGGAGGTGCCCGGCCCCGGCGACGACACCGACCCGGCGACGTTGGGGCGGTTCAGCGCGGTGCGGCTGTTCGTGGCGCGTACGGCCGCCGCGGCGCACGGGTTCGCCCTCGCCCCGGACAACGCGGAGGCCGTCGCGGTGCTGTGCCGCAGGCTGGACGGCATCCCCCTGGCATTGGAGCTGGCCGCCACCCGCGTGCGCACGCTGGGGATGCACGGCCTGCTTGCCAGGCTCGACGATCGGTTCCGGCTGCTGACGACAGGACACCGAGGTGCTCCGCCACGACAGCAGACACTCATGGCGATGATCGACTGGAGCTGGCAGTTGCTCACCGAGGCCGAGCGCATTGTGCTGCGCCGGCTGGCCGTCCACGCCGACGGGTGCACCATGGAGGCCGCCCAGGCGGTCTGCGCGGACGACGGCGTACGCCCCGACGAGGTGCTCGACATCCTGGCGCGCCTGGTGGACCGGTCGCTCGTGGTCGTGTCCGACCGCCGCCACGACGATCCCCGCTACCGGCTCCTGGAGTCGGTGGCCGTCTACTGCACCGAACGCATGCACGAGGCCGGCGAGCTCCAGCGGATCAGGCGGCGCCACCGCACCCACTACACCCGGCTGGCCGAGCTGGCCGAACCCCACCTCTACGGCCCCGATCAGCAGCGCTGGCTGCAGCGGCTGGACGCCGAGGCTGCCAACCTGCACGACGCGCTCGACGACGCGGCCCGGCAGGGCGAGGCCGACCTCGCGCTGCGCCTGGCCAACGCGCTTGCCTGGTACTGGTTCCTGCGCGGCCGCCTGGCAGAAGCAGGGCGGTCGTTCCAGGCGGCGCTGGACGCCCGGGGTGAGGCTCCCCGGGCCGCCCGGGCCAGGGCCATGGCCTGGCACACCGGCATGTCGTTCCTGCGGGGTGAGATCGCCGGCTGGCCGGCCCGGCACGAGGCGGTGTTGAACGCCTACGAAGGGGTGGCGGACGAGCCGGGGCGGGCCAGGGCCGAGTGGTTCCTCGCGTTCGCCGAGGTCGACCTCGGCGATGTGGTCGCCACCGGGGAGTTGATCGACCGGGCTCTGACCACGTTCCGCGCCGTCGACGATCAGTGGGGAGTGGCGGCCGCGCTCAGCCTGCGAGCCAAACACGCGCACGTGAAAAGCGACTCCGGCGCGCTCGAGCGTGACGGCGCGCAGAGCGCGGCACTGTTCCGCCGGCTCGGTGACCGGTGGGGGCTGCTGCAGGCCACCGAGTGGCTCGGCGCCCACGCCGTTCTGATCGGCGACTACGAGCAGGCGACCCGCCTGCACCGAGACGGGCTGCGCATGGCCGGAGAGCTCGGGCTCTGGCCCGAGTTCTCCGGGCGCCTGTCCTGGCTGGGCTGGATCGCCATGGAATGCGGCGACTACCCGTCGGCGCGTGAGCACTGCGAGCGGGGCCTTCGGCTCGCCACGGAGCAGGGCTCCCCCCTCGGCGCCGTGTTCGCGGAGATGGGGCTCGCCTTCTCCGCTCGCCGGGAGGGCGACCTGGACGCGGCCGAGGCCCACTTGCTGCACCTGATGGACGCCGCCCGGCACCACACCGGGCCAGGACGCCCTCTGTACGCGCCGAGCGTCCTTGTCGAACTCGGCTATGTCGAGGAGCTGCGCGGCAACACCGCAGGGGCCATGGCTCGGCACATGGAAGCCTTCGCCATCGCACGAGACCTGAGCGCGGGAGCGGACATCGCACAGGCGCTGTCCGGCCTCGCGGGCGCCTGCGCACTCGACGGCCACCCTCACGAGGCCGCCCAACTGCTCGGAGCAGCCGCCGCGGCCCGCGAGTCGATCCCGAAGGCGGTCACGCCTGCCGAACAGGGCGATCTGGACAGGATCGCCCTCGCGGCCCGTGCCGCACTCGGCGAGGAGGCGTACGCCGCGGCGTTCGCGCACGGCCGCGTGCTCCGCCCCGACGAGGCCCGCGACCTCCTTGATCGACCCGGACGATTCGTGAAAACTTCATCGGGTTCACCGGTCTGTCCCAGCATCGGCTGAAGGTCAGTCGTCCGCTGACCAGGGCGCAGGCGGCGTGGCACGCCGCCCCCGGTGGTCAGCCCTTTGACGAAGTAGCGCTGCAGGAGCAGGAAGAGCGCGATCACCGGGAGCACCGTGATCAGGGAAGCGGCCATGACCTCGTGTAGCGCGGCACCTCGCTGGAGATGAGCGACTCCAGCCCCAGCGGCAGCGTGAACCGCGACCGGTCCGAGAGCGACACCCGCGTCAGCACGTATTCGTTCCACGTCGGCACCGCCGTCAGCACGGCAACGGTGATGTGCGCCGGCTTGGCGAGCGGCAGATACACCGACCAGAAGATCCGCGCCTCCCCCGCGCCGTCCGACCTGGCGGCCTCGCGCAGCTCGCGTGGGATGGAACCGTCGCTGCTGGTCAGCAGCAGCACCGTCAGCGGCGCGGTGCCGTTGACGAAGGGGAGCACCAGCCCCAGGTGGGTGCCCAGCAGGCCGAGGTTCTTCTCCAGGATCACCACCGGCAGCAGCACCGTGATGCCTGGCACGAACAGGAGCGCCACGAAGAACCAGTACAGGAAGCGGCGGCCGGGGAAGTCCAGGATGGCGAAGGCATAGGAGGCCAGGCTGTAGACCACCCGCCGATCACGGTCATCGCCGTGACCTGGAGGCTGTTGAGGAAGTAGTCCAGGAAGTGCAGCCGGCCCCACGTGGCGATGAGGATGTCCAGCGGGGGCTCGCGCGGCAGCAGGTTGCGTTCGAGGACCTCGCCGCGGGTCTTGAAGGCGCCCGACACCATCCACAGGAACGGATACATGCTGATCAGCGCATAGACAATCAGCCCAGCACAGGCGAAACGCTTCACTGGGCCCTCCGGAGCAGGCGCGCGTTGGCCAGGGTCAGCAGGACGGCTCCCGCGAACAGCAACCAGCCCAGCGCGGGCGAGATTCCGACGTTTTGCGATCACGGCGTCCTTTCGGGGGAGAAGGATGCTCCAGGCGCGCGCAAATCGTTAAGATCTCTCGAAATCTACACGTAACGATTACGGTGTCAAGAGTCCGCCCTCAGGCGGATTGACGCCGTACCAGGCGCGCGGGCACGACCAGCTCGGTGGACGGCTCGTCGATGGCCTCGCGCAGCCGTTCCAGCAGCCGCACGGCCGTGGCCTGGCCTATCTCGCGGGCCGGGTTGGCCATGGTGGTCAGGCCGGGTGAGACCATGCCGGCGGCGTCGATGTCGTCGAAGCCCATCACGGCCAGGTCCTCGGGAACGCGCAGGCCCCGTCGAGCCGCCTCGTCCAGGGCCCCGATCGCCATCACGTCGTTCGCGCACAGGAGGGCGTCCGGCGGCTCGGCCAGCTCCAGCAGCCGCGCCACGCCCTCGGCGCCGCCCGCGCGGCTGAAGTGGGTGTGGGCCACGAGGGCCTGGTCGGCAGGCG
>NZ_JBSFTC010000307.1:0-12365 GCF_053590415.1 Nonomuraea sp. NPDC003201 | reverse complement strand
GGAGGCGGCATCCCGCTCTGGGCGGACTACGGTGGGGGAGCCCGCGTGGTCGGCGCCGAAGTGGCGCACGCGCGGCAGGCCGGGGCCCGAGGCGTCCAGCACCAGGGCGGCCCCCGCGGCGGAGAGGATGAGGGGTGACAAGTCAGGCTCCTCGTTCAGCTCGGCGTTACGCCGCGAACCTACATGAACAGCACACCTGCCTCGATCATGGGGCGGCCCCTCCGGGGCGGGAGCCGGAGGGGCCGCGAGGGGGCGAGCGTCAGACGGAGATCCGCCCGGCGCCGGCGCCCGCGGTGACGACGGACTTGACGTTGGAGGCGGTGTCGAGCGAGTAGGAGTAGGGGATCGAGCCGACGCTGCCGCCGCTCTGGCCGCTGCCGGAGTTGACGAAGTGGTTGTTGCGCGCGACCAGCGTGCCGGGGCCGGAGTCACCCTCGCCCAGGTGGAACGGGTCCTGGGTGTTCTCGAAGTAGTTGCCCTCGACGAGCACGCCCGCGCCCTCGGTGGAGGCCACGCCGTAGCTGCCGACGCTGCCGTAGTAGTTGTTGTAGACGTGCACCGGGTTGCCGAACCGCACGCGCGGGTGGCGCTGGTTGGTGCCGTCGAACCAGTTGTGGTGGTACGTCACGCGCAGGTGACTGCGGTCCTCGCCGCCGTTGTCGTCGCTGTGGCCGAGCAGCATGGTCTTGTCGTGGTTGGAGAACTTGTTCCACGAGACGGTGACGTAGTCGCTGGCCCGCTTGATGTCGATGGCGCCGTCGTAGCCGTGGCTCAACGAGTTGTGGTCGAGCCAGACCCGGGTCGAGTACTGGACGTTGATCGCGTCGTCGCCCCAGTCGCGGAAGGTGAGGTTGCGGACGATCACGTTCGAGGCCTGGGAGATGTTGAACCCGCAGCCCGCGATCGTCGCGCCCGAGTTGCCGAGCACGGTCTTGTTCGAGGCCACCTTCAGCATGCCCGAGCAGGAGATCGTGCCCGACACCCGGATCACCGAGGCGCCGCTCGCCGACAGCGCGCTGGTCAGGGCCGAGGCGCTGCTGACGGTGACCGGCGAGGCGTTGCCGCCGCCGGTCGTGCCGCCGCCCTGCGTGGCCCAGCCGACCAGCCCGTTCGCGTTGCCCGGAGGCGTGGTCGGCGGTGGATCGGTGGGCGGGTTGGTCGGGTTGCTTCCGGCGGCGACGAGCCGCCACTGCTTGGTGGCCACGGAGTCGCAGGAGTTCTGCTGCACCAGGGCGCCGGAGGAGGTCGCGTTGTCCTTGGTGTTGAGGCACTTGCCGCCGTTGGCGTTGACGATCCTGACGGTGGCGCCCGACTCGGGCAGCGTCCACGTCTGCGACGAGGCGCCGGAGCAGCTCTCCTGCTGCACGGCCTTGCCCGCGGAGGTGCTGGCGTCCTGCACGCCCGCGCACTTGCCGCTGTGGGCGGCCTTGAGGGTGTAGCCGCTGCCGCTCGCGGTCAGGTTCCAGGTCTGAGCGGCGCTGCCGCAGCCGCTCTGGGTGAGCTGGACCCCGTCTGAGGTGCTGGATCCCGGCACGGTGAGGCACAGGCCGCTGCCGTTGTTCACCACCGTGTACGCCCCCGGCGCGGGGGCCGCGGCGGCCGCGGTGGTCGTCGCAGCGGCCACCGCGACGACTGCCGTGCCCGTCAGGCCGATGACGCCCGCGATGACCGCCGCTGTTCTGCCGTTGATTCTCTGTCGCACGATTCAGCTCCTTGCCGGCCCGGCAGGCCGCTCACGGCCTGCGACGTGTCCCCCCAGCGAGAATCCGTTCACATATGTGGCTGCCATACGTGTGACCGAACACGCCACAACATAGGTAAGCGCTTTCCCGCTGTCAATCAGAGCTGAAACTTTCACCACAGCCGGGATTCCACGCTCTGCGGAGCCGTACTGACCTGCGGATTTCCGCGTGGAGCAGGACGTCAGGCGGGCTCGGGCGTGCTGCCGAGCACGACGCGCAGGTCCGCCTGCGTGGGCGGCTTCGTCCAGGTGAGCCCCGGCCCGCCGGCGGCGATCAGGCGCGGCGCGACCTCGCGCAGCAGCTCCCCGGCCGCGGCCTCGGGCTGCTTCTCCCTGGCCTCCCGGTACAGCTCGAGCACCCTGGCCAGATCGAGCATCATCGTGTTGGCCTCACGCACGGTGACCTGCAACGCTCCAATGGCCGGCTCGGCCGACCAGGGGCACTCGCCGGACACGGCCTCGCGCACCGCCTCGGCGAAGGCGGCCCGGTCCATGCCGTCCACCTCGCCGTCCAGCCAGTCCTCGCGCAGATGCAGCACGCCCGGCCGCTCCACCCCCCCGAGGTGCGCGATCAGGGCCACGACCGTGCCCTGCGGATCGTGCAGCGCGGCGTCCCCCCTGGCCGCGAAGGCGTCGGCGAGCAGGTGCAGCGAGATCAGCCGGGGCGGCTCGTACGTCGTGAGCACCCCCCGCCGGCCGCTCACCCGCAGCGGGTAGGCCCGCAGGCCCTCCATGAACGCGGGCTCGACCTCCGCCGGGATCCCGAGGTCCATGTCCGCCTCGACCGTGGTGGAGGCGGCACCGGCGGCACCGGCGGCACCGCCGGCCGGGTCACGGCGGAACCACCAGACCATCGCCCCCACGACAATGGCGGCCAGCGCCACGACTGCGATCCACACGATGTTGTTTGCTTTCCCCTCGTACCTGCCAGCGGTAGCAGCGTAGTGTGCTCCGACCGGATGAATGCACAAATTTCTGCAAATGTGGCTGGCCACACCCGTGGGTCGTGTATACCCGGGCGGCTGACAGAATTGGAAAGGTGACAGATGGCATCCTGACACCGGACCAGATCCTCGCCGCGGCCCAGGACGTCCTGCGCCGCTACGGTCCGGCCAAGGCCACGGTCGTCGACGTCGCGCGGGCGCTCGGTGTCAGCCACGGCAGCGTCTACCGGCACTTCCCCAGCAAGACGGCCCTGCGCGAGGCCGTGACCCAGCGCTGGCTCGACCAGTCGCACGCCGAGCTGGCCACCGTGCTGGCCTCCGACGCCCCGGCCGGCGTGCGGCTGCGCGAATGGCTGGGCGCGCTGTTCCGCTCCAAGCGCAAGCGGGCGCTCGACGACCCCGAGCTGTTCGCCACGTACGTGGCGCTGGTGACCGAGTCCAGCCAGGTCGTCGAGGGGCACGTCGCCGACCTGGTCGGCCAGATCCGGCGGATCGTGGACGCCGGGCTCGAGCGGGGCGAGTTCGCCGCCCCCGACCCCGCCGCCACGGCCCGCGCCGTCTTCGACGCGGCGGTACGCTTCCACAACCCGGCGCACGCCGCCGAATGGAGCCGGCCGGGCATCGAGGATGACTTCACCGCTTTGTGCGATCTCATCCTTCTCGGGCTGGAAGTCCGCTGATGGTGTGATGTTTTTACATCTGGTAATCGGAATTGTTGTCCTGAGGTTCCCGGCCCTGACAGAGCGCGGAGCCGATTCATGGAGCCACTCCAGCTGACCACCACCCGCCGCAACGGGAGCCTGACCGTCAGCGTGTCCGGCGAGCTCGACATCGCCACCACCGAACAACTCCGCGCCCACCTGCTCGACCTGCTGCAGGAGGCCGGACGCGCCCCGCACAAGCAGGTCGCGATGGTCATCGAGATGAGCCGGCTGGCCTTCATCGACGCCGCCGGGCTCGGCATCCTCATCTGCGCCCACAACCACGCCCGGGCCCAGCAGACCCCGCTGCGCCTCACGGGCGTCCCGCCCGCCATCCGGCGGCTGCTGCGCCTCACCGGCCTGGAGGCGCGCCTCACCTGAACACCCGCCACCTGTAGGTTGTCAGGCGTGATTCAGGTTCCCGATCAGATACCCCTGAAGCTGGAGGACGGGTTCGAACGCGTCAGGCGGGAGCTCGACCTGCCGGACGACTTCCCCCGCGCCGTGCTCGACGAGGCCGCGTGGGTGGCGCGGGTGCCGCGGCTCGACGCCGAAGACCTGTCCGACGTTCCGTTCGTCACCATCGACCCGCCCGGCTCGATGGACCTCGACCAGGCCGTGCACCTGGAGCGGCTGCGCGCCGGCTACCGCGTCTGGTACGCGATCGCCGACGTCGGCGCCTTCGTCCGGCCGGGCGGCCTCATCGACGCCGAGGCCCGCACCAGGGGCGAGACCGTCTACCTTCCCGCGGGCAAGGTGCCGCTGCACCCCAAGGTCCTGTCGGAGGACGCGGCCAGCCTGCTGCCCGGCGCGCTGCGGCCGGCCGCGGTCTGGCGCATCGACCTCGACGCCGACGGCCGCATGGTCGGCGCCGACGTGCAGCGAGCGCTCGTCCGCAGCCGCGAACGCCTCGACTACGCCTACGTGCAGGCGGCCGTCGACACCGGCACCGCCGACGGCGTCCTGGGGCTGCTGGCCGAGATCGGCCGCCTGCGGCTGGCTCTCGAACGCGAGCGCGGCGGCGTCACCCTGCCCACCCCCGAGCAGGAGGTGGTCTCCGACGGCGACGGCGCCTACCGGCTGGAGTTCCGGCTGCCGCTGCCCGCCGAGGCGTGGAACGCGCAGATCTCCCTGCTGACCGGCATGGCCGCGGCCTCGATGATGCTCGACGCCGAGATCGGCATCCTGCGCGTGCTGCCCCGGCCGCACGCCGACGACCTGGCGAAGGTCCGCAGGGTCGCCCAGGCGCTGGACGTCCCCTGGCCCGACGGTGCCGCCTACGGCGCCGTGGTGCACGACCTGGACCCCAAGAACCCGCAGCAGGCGGCGTTCCTGCACGAGTCGAAGGTGCTGCTGCGCGGCGCCGGCTACGTGGCCTTCGACGGCGCGCCGCCCGCGCTGGCCGAGCACGCTGCGGTGGCGGCGCCGTACGCGCACGTCACGGCGCCCCTGCGGCGCCTGGTCGACCGGTACGCGACCGAGGTGTGCCTGGCGGTCGCGGCGGGCGTGCCGGTGCCGTTCGACGTCCGGGCGGGCCTGGCGGCCCTGCCCGCCGTCATGGGCTCGACCGGACGGCGGGCCGGGGCGGTGGAGCGGGCGTGCGTGGACCTGGTGGAGGCGTTCCTGCTGCGGGAGCGGATCGGGCAGGCGTTCGACGCGGTCGTGATCGACGTGGACGAGCGGCGCGGGGGCGGGCAGGTGCAGCTCGCCGACCCGGCCGTGATCGCCCGCTGCGACGGCCCGCTCCCCCTCGGCGAGCAGGTCACGGTACGCCTCACGCAGGCGGACCCGGCCACCCGCGAGGTCCGCTTCACCCTGGCGACGTGAACCTCGGGCGACCTGCGGGGCCGCGCACGGCATGTTCCGCGCGCGGCCCCGCACCGGGCGTCACTTCTTCAGCAGGCTCCACCCCGCGCCCACACCCATGAGGTGCAGCGCGACGCAGAGCAGCCCGGCGGTGCCGAGCGTGGCGACCGTGACTACGCTGCCGACCGCGAGGCCGGCGATCTCGAAGACGAGGGCGAGCACGAACAGCAGTGCGGCGACAAGGGCGAACATGTGGTGGCTACCTCCGAACGGGGCCGGGCGGACGCCACGCAGCCGAGGGGGCCTCGGCGAGTGCGTCCGAGGATGTCTCTGACATGGGGATTTCCAGCAACATCAGCCGAAAAACTGCCCCGAAGGTGACGTTCCGTGAACGAATGACGACACCGCTTTGACCGGCCGGTCAGTCTCCCGCCATGAGGCTCAGGCCCTTTTCATCCGCATCCCGTCGCAGATCACGTCCGCCATCCGTACCGAGGCCCCTCTGGCCCGCGCCCGGCGCTCCGCCACCAGGCACCCGCGCAGCAGATCCAGCACGTCCTCCCCCGCCAGATCCCCGCGCGCCGCTCCGGCCCGCTGCGCCCGGACCAGTAATCGGGCGACGGCCCTGCCGAGATCGTCCTGCAACGAGACCTTCATCCCGGCCCCGCTGTCGAGCATGTCGCACAGCGCCTGGTTCCCCGACGCCTGCTCGACCACCTTGGCGAACCAGGCGAAGAACGCCTTCCCGGGGTCCTCCGCCGTGGCCAGCGCGCGGGCGTCGGCCACGAACCGCTCGATCCGCCCCAGCAGCACCGCCTCGAACAGCGCCTCCTTGGTCGGGAAGTGCCGGTAGACGGTGCCCACCCCGAACCCGGCCCGCCGCGCGATCTCGTCGAAGGAGATCGTCAGGCCGTCACTGGCCAGGGCCTCCTGCGCGATCTGCAGCACCCGCTCCCGGTTCCGCCGGGCGTCGGCCCGCAACGGCCGGGCCGAGCTGTGGTCGTCGCCCATGAACGAAACCTGCCTTCAACAACCGGAGGGATCTCTCCGATTCTATCGACGGCCCCTCACCCCCGCACCCATCCCGATCATCCTTCCCCCGCCCCGGCGCACCCCCGGACGCCGCCGTGCGTACCCCGCTCGAAGAACGGGCAGCCGCCGGCCCCGGACACCGGAACACCCGCCCCCGAAAAGAAGGCGGGTGTCGGGCTCGGGGTCGGTCAGGGAGGGGTGGTCAGCGGGCGCGGGTGGGCGCGGGCGAGGCGCTTGAGGCGGATGCGCTCCTCCCGGTGCACGGGCGACAGCTCCACGATGCGCGCCCCCTCAGGCACGAACCGCAGGTCGTGCGTGATGAGGAGCGTCGTCCGCCCGGCCATGAGCCGCAGGAGCGGCTTCATGACCTGCGCGGCCGTGGCCTCGTCCAGCCCCGTCATGGGCTCGTCGAGCACCAGCACCGGCGCGTCCCGCAGGACGGCCCTGGCGATGGCGATCCGCTGCCGCTGACCGCCGGACAGGAGCCGCCCCCGCTGCCCCACGGGCGTGTCGTAGCCCTGCGGCAGGAGTTCGGCGAACTCGTGCACCCCCGCCGCCTCCGCCGCCCGCACGATCTCCTCCAGCGAGGCGTCGGGGCGGCCGTAGGCGATGTTGTCGCGTACGGACGCCGAGAACAGCAGCGTCTCCTGGTGCACGATCGTGATGTTCTCGCGCAGCGACTGCCGCGTCAGGCGCCGGATGTCGACCCCGTCCAGCAGGATGCGGCCCGCTTCCGGGTCGTAGAAGCGCAGCATCAGCTTGGCCAGCGTGGACTTGCCCACCCCGCTGGGCCCGGTGAGGACGACGACCCTGCCGGGCGAGGCGGTGAACGTCACGTCCCGCAGGACCTGCCGCCCGCGCCTCGGGTACGTGAAGGCGACCCGGTCGAACTCGACCAGGCCCCGGCTCCGCCCGACGGGCACGGCGTCCTGCGCGTCGGTGACGGCGGGCCTGACCCTGAGGATCTCGATGACCCGGTCGGACCCGGCCGCCGCCTCCGACACCGTCAGCGCCAGCTCTCCCAGCGCCTGGACCGCCGGGTACAGCAGTGCCAGGTACGCGGCGAAGGCCAGCAGGCCGCCCAGGGTCAGCCGGCCCGCGGCGATCTCCCACGCGCCGAACCCCAGGACGACGATCAGGCAGACGGTCTCGATGACCTGGACGGTGGGCCCGTACAGGCCGGACAGCCAGGCCTGCGACATGTTGGCGCGCAGCCACATGCCGCCCTCCCGGTGCAGGCGGCCCGACTCGGCCTCCTGCCGGTTGTACGCCTGCACGAGCGGCTGGTTGGCCAGCCCCTCCTCCAGGACGCTGTTCATGGCGCCGTTGCTGTAGCGCTCCCGGGCCGCGGCCGTTCTGAACCTGCCCGCGAACACCTTGGACACCACCAGGAACAGCGGGATCAGCGCCATCGTGACGAGGGCGAGGTCCCAGCGGATGAAGAAGGCCGCCCCGGCGAAGAACACCACGCTGGCCGCCGTGGTGAGCGCCTTGACCAGCCCGGACCCCACGAGCTCCTCGATGGCCTCGATGTCGTCGGTCAGCCGTGCCATCAGGTCGCCGAGGCGCCGGTGCTCCGAGAAGTCCGGCGCGAGCGTCTGCAGGTGCGCGTAGACGCGGTCGCGCAGGGCCAGCAGGAACCGTTCGGCGCCCAGCGCGGTGGCGTACGTCGCCGCGAAGGACGTCACCCCGGCGATCGCGGCGAGCCCGAGCCAGGCGAACGCCGGAACCCAGAACTCGTTCAGCCGCCGGGTGGTCAGCACCTCGTCGGTGATGTGGCCGAACAGGCGGATCGCGGCGACCTCGCAGAGCGCGGCCACGACGGCGAACACGACGCCGGCCGCGAATAGGCGGCGCAACCCGCGGGTGTCCGGCCAGAACTCGCGAAAAGTGCGGCGAATGGAAATCGCCGGGGCGAGTTCGCGGCCGGAGACAGTCAATGAGAGCCGGCGGCCAGGCCACCGGCTCTCACGGGAGCGATTTACCACCCCCACCACCAGCGCCGGGAGCGGCAGCGCCAACCGCGCCAACCACAACGCCAGCGCCTACGGCGTCGGCAGCAACCCTGCTGGAAGTCGATCCTGGTGAGCTGAGAGCCAGCCATGATTCCTCCCCCGTTTGCTGACTTGCACAAATCGCACGTTAGCACCCGAAAAGCGACAAAGCACGAGATATCGCCTTTTTAAAAGGAATTTGACCAGTGAAACCGCCCGACAAAGGCCGTTGCCTGCCGCCGTTAAATCGACCGTAAATAAAAAGAACCACTAACTCGGGTAACGGTAATCCCAAAGGATGCTGCTCAGAACTGGTTCCAAGGTGTAGGTCACCCGATACTTTGGTCCGATGGATCGGACGTCTGCGTCAGGGATCATGGGCGCATGGCATTCATCGGCGTCATCCTCATGATCCAGGGCTTCGGCGGCCTCATCGCCGATCACTTCTTCGGCAAGAACTTCGGCCTGCTGCACCTGGTGCTCGACGGCACCCCGCTGACCGTCGTGAGCGCCGTGGTGGGCGTCGCCGGCCTGCTCCTGACGATCGGCGCCATCAGCAGCAAGGACTCCTGAGGACCCGCCCTCCGAAGAGGGCGGGTAGGACCTTTCCGAGAAGGTCAGGTGAGCGAGGAGTAGGCCACCACGCCGCGCCGCATCGCGTCCACGGCCTTGCCCGCCGTCTGCTTGATCTTGCTGCCGGGCGGGGCCGCGTTCCCGAGCTGACCGAGCAGGTCCATCAGCTGCTTGATCCACCGTACGAAGTCACCGGCCGCCAGCTCGTTGCCGTTCACCCCGTCCCGCAGGACGGCGTCCAGGGCGTGCCCCTTCGTCCACCGGAACGCCGCCCACGCGAACGCCAGATCCGGCTCCCTGATCGTGGACAGCCCATGGTCGGACTCGATGCCCTCCAGCTCCCCCCACAGCCGGATCATCGACGTCAGCGCCTCCTGCGTCCGCCCGGCGGGCACCTTCGGGCGGCGCGCGTCATCGGCGGCCCGCGACTCGAACACCAGCGCCGACACGCACGCCGCCAGCTCGGCCGGGTCGAGCTCCTCCCACAGCCCCTGGCGCAGCGACTCGGCGGTCAGCAGGTCGAGCTCGGTGTAGATGCGGCCCAGCCGGCGGCCCTCGTCGGTGACGGCCTCACCCTCGAGGTAGCCGAGCTGCTCCAGCACCGAGCAGATGCGGTCGAACGTCCGCGAGATGACGTGCGAGCGCCCCTCCACCCGGCGGCGCAGCCCCTCGGTCTCGCGCAGCAGCTTGTAGTAGCGCTCGGCCCAGCGGGCGTGGTCCTCACGCTCGTCGCAGCCGTGGCACGGGTGCTGCCGGATGAGCCGGCGCAGCTCGTTGACCTCGTCGTCCTCCTCCGTGTGGTCGCGCGCCCTGGCCGGCTTGCCCAGGTCGCGGTCGCCGAGCTTGGCCAGCAGCGTGGAGACGAGGTTGGCGCGCTCCTTGGGCGAGCGGCCGTTGAAGTTCTTCGGGATGCGCAGCTTCTCCAGCGGCTCGACCGGGACGGGGAAGTCCGCCGGGTCGAGCTTCTTGATCTGCTTGCCGATCGTCAGCACCAGCGGGCTCGGCCCCTGACCGCGCGGGTTGCGGCCCGGATCGAGCACGATCGCCAGCCCCGCCCGGCGCCCGCCCGGCACCCGGATGACGTCACCCGGCTGCAACGCCTCCAGCGACCGCGCGGCCGCCGCCCGGCGCGCGGCACCGCGCTGCCTGGACAGCTCGGCCTCACGATCGGAGAGCCTGCGGCGTAGCGCCGCGTATTCGGGGAAGTCTCCCAGGTGGCACGTCATGGCCTCCTGGTAGCCCTCCAGCGCCTCCTCGTGCTTGCGCAGCTGCTTGGCCAGCCCGACCACCGCCCGGTCGGCCTGGAACTGCGCGAACGACTCCTCCAGCAGCGTCCTGGCCCGCTCCCGGCCGAACTGCCCGACGAGGTTGACCGCCATGTTGTACGACGGCTGGAAGCTCGACCGCAGCGGATACGTCCGCGTGCCGGCCAGTCCCGCCACCGACAGCGGATCCATGCCCTGCTGCCACAGCACCACCGCATGGCCCTCGACGTCGATGCCGCGCCGCCCCGCCCGCCCGGTCAGCTGGGTGTACTCGCCGGGAGTGAGGTCGGCGTGGGTCTCGCCGTTCCACTTGTCGAGCTTCTCGATCACCACGCTGCGCGCCGGCATGTTGATGCCCAGCGCGAGCGTCTCCGTCGCGAACACGGCCTTGACCAGCCCGCGCGTGAACAGCTCCTCCACGACCTCCTTGAAGGCCGGCAGCATGCCCGCGTGGTGCGAGGCCAGCCCGCGCTCCAGGCAGTCACGCCACTCCAGGTAGCCCAGGACGGCCAGGTCCTCGTCCGGCAGGTGCGCGGTGCGCTCGTCCACGAGCTGCCTGATCTCGTGCCGCTCGCGGTCGGTCGTGAGCCGGATCCCGGCATACAGGCACTTCTGAACGGCGGCGTCGCACCCGGCACGGGAGAAGATGAACGTGATCGCCGGCAGCAGCCCCTCGGCGTCGAGCTTCTCGATCACCTGCACCCGGTCCGGCGGGCGCGAACGCTGCGGCCGGCCGTAGCCGCGCCTGCCCCGCCCCGCCGTCAGCCGCTCGGCGTCACGCGTCACCCGCATCAGCGTGGGATTGACGCGCGGGGTCAGGTCGTCGTTGACGAACATGTCGTAGAGGCGGTTGCCGACCATCATGTGCTGCCACAACGGCACCGGACGGTGCTCGTCCACGATCACCGTGGTGTCGCCGCGCACCTCGCCCAGCCACTCGCCGAACTCCTCGGCGTTGCTCACCGTCGCCGACAGCGCCACCAGCCGCACCGACTCCGGCAGATGGATGATCACCTCTTCCCACACCGCGCCGCGGAAGCGGTCGGCGAGGTAGTGGACCTCGTCCATGACCACGAACCCGAGCCCCGCCAGGGTCGCCGACCCCGCGTAGAGCATGTTGCGCAGCACCTCGGTGGTCATGACGACGATGGGGGCCTCGCCGTTGACGCTGTTGTCTCCGGTCAGCAGGCCGACCTTGGCGGTGCCGTAGCGCTTGACCAGGTCGTTGTACTTCTGGTTGGACAGCGCCTTGATGGGGGTGGTGTAGAAGCATTTCTGGCCCTGCTCCAAGGCCAGGTGGACGGCGAACTCGCCGACCACCGTCTTGCCCGACCCCGTGGGCGCCGCCACCAGCACGCCGTCTCCGGCCTCCAGGGCGCGGCAGGCGTCTAGCTGGAAGTCGTCCAGCTCGAAGTCATAGAGACCTCGGAACGATCTCACCGCGGCCCCGTCGTCCCCATACTTGTGACGGAAGGCCGCATAGCGTTCCGCTGGCGTTGTCATACCCGTCAGCCTACCGAAATCGCCTTTCCGGTCGGTCCCCCCTATGGTCCGGCCGGCACCCGGCCGGGCGCCTTTACAAAGTAGATTTCAAACGATGACCCGTAACGCCCCCGGGCGCACCTCGCAGTGGACCGGCGCCGGGCCCACGCGTTCGCCGTCGGCGTAGGCGATGACCTCCGCGGCCTCCAGCCGCACGCTCCGCACCCGCCGCACCGACACCGCCGGATGCCCCACGTGCGTCCCCCGGTAGACGCTCGGGAAGACCCGCAGGAACTCGGTCTTGGACACCGCGTCCAGCATCATCACGTCCAGCAGCCCGTCGTCGGGCCGCGCGTCGGGGCACACCCGCATCCCCGCCCCGTACGAGCACGTGTTGGCCACCGCCACCAGCATGGCCTCGCGTTCGATCACTTCCCCGTCGTCGAGGGTCATCCGGAACGGGATCGGCCGGAACGAGCGCAGCTCCTCCACCGTCGCCACCAGATAGCGCGCCATCCCCGGCGGCCACGTCTTCCGGTTGGCCCGCTCGTTGACCCGCGAGTCGAACCCGCAGCACATCACCCCCGCGAACAGCTCGTCGGCCTGCCCGGCCCGGATCCGGGCGACGTCCACCAGGCGCGACTTCATGCGCAGCACGACGCGGGCCGCGGCCATGGGGTCGGCGCAGGGCACGCCGAGCGCGGCCGCGATGTCGTTGCCGGTGCCCGCCGGGATGATGCCGAGCGGCACGTCGGTGCCGGCCACGGCCTGCACGGCCAGGTGCACCAGCCCGTCGCCGCCGAAGGCCACGAGCGCGTCGGGGCGCT
>NZ_JBSFTC010000306.1:0-12368 GCF_053590415.1 Nonomuraea sp. NPDC003201 | reverse complement strand
GCTCGGCGTAGGCCGTGCCGCGCGCGCCCGCGCCCACCACGGCCAGGGTGATCGGCCGGTCGAGGGCCTCCCCGACGTGGTCGCTCAAGTTGATCATCCTTTGACCGCTCCCCCGGTGAGTCCCTTGACGAAGTGCTTCTGCAGCGCGAAGTAGAAGATGAGGATGGGCAGGGCCGACAGCACCATCAGGCCGAACATGTCGCCGTAGTCCCGCTGGAACTGGCCGAGCGCCCGGTAGACGCCCACGGTCACCGTGGTGCCGCCGGCCGGGCCGAGGATGATGAGCGGGTTGAGGAAGTCGTTCCAGATCCACACGCCCAGGAAGATCAGCACGCTGGCCGTGGCCGGGCGCAGCAGCGGGAAGACCACCCGCCAGAACGTGCCGAACGGGCCCGCCCCGTCGATCGAGGCGGCCTGCTCCAGCTCGACCGGGATGGCCCGGATGAAACCGGAGAAGACGAACACCCCGAACGGCACGTAGTAACCGACGTTGAACAGCACCAGCCCGCCGATCGTGCCCATCAGGCCGGTCAGGTTGAGCACCTGCGTGACCGGGACCAGGATCACCTGCGGCGGGATCATCAGCCCGGCCAGCAGCACCAGCAGCGTGATCCGCGCGAAGCGCGACGGGGTGCGGCAGATGTAGTGGCCCAGCATGGCCGACACGACCGTGAGGATCACGATCGACAGCAGGGTCACGGAGACGCTGTTGATCAGCCCGTTCCAGAACAGGTGGTCGGGGCGCGTCAGCGCCTGCGTGAGGTTGTCCAGCGTCGGCGGGATCGGCGGCGCCGCCGGGGAGGCGGTGATGTCCGGCCCGTGCTTGAAGACGTTGGCCACGACCAGGTAGAGCGGCAGGAAGAACGCGCCGGCCACCACGATCGAGACCAGCGGGCGCAGCCACTTCACAGGTCCACCTCCCTGCGGTTGAGCAGGCGCAGCGCGACGGCGGAGACCGTCGCGACGATCACGAGCATGAGGATCGCCATCGCCGAGGACTCGCCCGTGCGGTTGGCGGTGAAGCCGACCTGGATGACGTTGAAGGCCACGGTCGCCGTGGTGCCCAGCCCCGGACCGCCCGCCGTCAGCACCTGGACGTGGTCGTACGCCTTGAACCCGGTGATCAGCAGCATCACCGTGTTCGTGGTCAGCGCGGGCGCCAGGAGCGGCCAGGTGACCTTGCGGAAGCGGGTCCAGGAGCCCGCGCCGTCGATCGCCGCCGCCTCGTGCAGCGACTGGGGCACGCCCTGCAGCGCGGCCAGGTAGACCACCGAGCAGAAGCCGAGCATCTGCCAGCTGATGATGAAACCGATGGAGTACAGCGCCAGGTCGGGATCCGACAGCCAGCCGACGCGGACCCCGAGCAGCCGGTTGATCAGGCCCTCGTCCTGCAGCATGGCCATCCACACCACGCTCACCACCACCGAGCTCAGCACGACGGGGACGAAGAAGACGCTGCGCAGCGCCCGGTAGAGCCAGCCCGCGCGGTCGAGCAGCACGGCCACGCCGACGCCGGCCACGTTGGGCACGATCACGATGATCAGCGTCAGGATCGTGGTGACCTTCAACGAGGTCAGGAAGGACGGGTCGGCCAGCAGGCGCAGGTAGTTGTCGGGCCCGACGAAGCGCGTCCGCGTGGCGAACAGGCTGGCATTGGTGAGGCTGTAGCCGAAGCTGAGCAGGATCGGCGCGAGCACGAAGCAGGCGTAGACCAGCACGCCCGGGGCGACGAAGCTCAGCAGGTACGTCAGTCGCTGCCAGGGGACGGCCGCGGTGCGCGCGGCGGCCCGCTTGTCGAGGAACATCTACCGGCCGCCCGCCTTGACCCATTCCGCGTCCAGCGCCTTCGCCGCCGCGGCGCCGCCGGTCTTGCCCGCGATGATCTCCTGGGCCAGCGCGAACACCTTGTCGCCCACGCCCGGCAGCAGGGAGTCGTCGCCGGTCTCGACCGTGAAGGCGTTGACCGCCTTGCCTGCGTTGAACACCTCGAGCGTGGCGTTGTAGACCGGGCCCATCGGCGGCGGCCGATAGCCGTTGATCGCGATGATGGCCGCGTCGCTCCTGACGAGCACGTCGTTGTTGGCGGCGTCCTGATTGAACTCCAGCGCGAACGTCCTGGCCGCCTTGAGGTTCTTGGATCTGGCGTTCACGATGGGGCCGCCGCCCGTGTACGAGGGCACCACCACCTGGCCGTCGTCGGTGGGCCAGGCGAAGACGCCGATCTCGAACGGCGGCTTCCCTGCGTCGGCTGCGGCGGCGAACCAGGACCCCATCGGGTACATCGCGCCCTTGCCGTCCAGGAACGCCTTCTCGGTCGACGGGTAGTCGCGCGACAGCCCGGCCTTGTCGACGTACCCCTTCCCGACCAGGTCGGCGAACTTCTGGGTCGCCTTGACGAAGGCCGGATCGCCGAACCTGACCTGCCCGGCACGCCGCTTGACCAGGAAGTCCGGCTGCCGGGCGTAGACGTCGGCGCCGACGAGCGCGATCCAGATGTAGCCGGCCGCGAACGCGTCCTTGCCGCCGCCACCCACCACGAACGGGTTGATTCCCTTGGCCTTGAGCCTGGCCGAGACGTCGAGCAGCTCCGCGTAGGTCTTCGGCGGCGCGTCGACGCCGGCCTCGGCGAAGAGCTTCTTGTTGTAGTAGACCAGCGGGGTCGGCTGGGAGTTGTAGGGGAGCTGGTAGATCTTGCCGCCCAGCGGGTTGGAGCGCGGGTGGGCGTAGTTCTTCAGCTCCTCCTCGCTCCAGGCGTACAGGTTGCCGCTCTCCGCGAGCCCGCTGGGCGCGATGGCCTGCATGACGTCGGGCAGCTGACCCGAGGCGAGCAGCTGCTTGGCGTACGCGTTGCGCTCGCCCGCGCTCGGCGCCACGAGCTTCTTCACCGCGATGTCGGGGTGCCTGTCGGTGACGCGCTTGATGGCCGCGTCCCAGTACTCCGGCGTCAGGTTGGGCGTCTCGAACACCAGGAAGGAGATCTCCTTCCTGCCGTTCGCCACTGGCTGCTGTGACCCTGCCGGCGCGCACGCGGCGAGTGTCAGGGCAGCGGTGGCCAGCACGATGGCCTTGTTCACCTGGGGTCCTCTCTGGGGGGTGGCCGACCGGCGGCACCGCGCCGCGGGTGGGTCTTATTTTTAATAGTTCCTCAAATAATTCGCAATGCCCTACCATCGGATCGTGACCTTGACCGGACAGGATCCGGCGCTCCTGCGCCGCCTCAACGCCGCCGCCGTGCTGCGCACGCTGCACGCCGCGGACGAGCTGACCCTGACGCAGCTCGTGAAGACCACCTCCATCTCCCGGGCGACCGTCGAGGACGTCATCGCCGGGCTCGACGAGCTCGTCGAGGAGGTCGGCATCAAGGTCGGGGATCCGCGCCCGGTCGGCCGGCCGGCCAAGCGCTTCCGCTTCCGCGCGGACGCCGGCCACGTCGTCGGCCTCGACATCGGCCCGCACAAGGTCCTGGCGCTCACCGCCGACCTCAAGGGGCGCATCGTCGACCGCAGGCGCACGGTCGTCGCCCCCGAGACCGGCACCGCCGACAGGATCGCGGCGGCCAGGTCGGTGGTGCGCAGGACGCTCCGCGCGGTCGGGGTCGAGCCCGGCCAGGTACGCGCGCTGGGGGTGGCCACCACGGGCGTGGTCGACCCCGCCGACGGCCGGATACTGATCAGCGACCGGCTGCCCGGCTGGGCGGGCGTCGACCTGCCCGCCGCGCTCGACGGCCTCGCGGACGGCCCGGTCCTGGTGGGCAACGACACCAACCTGGCCGCGCTGGCCGAGCACTGGTGCGGCGCCGCCGTCGGCGCGAAGGACGTGATCTGCCTGCTGGCCGGACGCAGCGTCGCGGCGGGCCTGCTCATCGGCGGCAAGCTGCACGCGGGCCGCAACGGCGCGGCGGGGGAGATCGGCGTCATGCGCGCCTTCGGGTGGTACACCGCGTTCGACCGATTCCTCGCCTACGGCGGGGACGCCCCCTCCGGGGAGGCGGCCAAGCGGGTGTTCGAGGCCGTGCGGGAGGGCGACGCGGAGGCCGCGGCCATCGTCCGCGCCTTCGCCCGCGACCTCGCCAAGGGCGTCGGCGCCGCCGTGCTCACGATGGACCCGGAACTGGTCGTCCTGGGCGGCGGCCTGTCGGGCGCGGGCGAGCTGCTGGCCGCGCCCCTGCGCGAGGAACTCGCCGAGCTCTGCCTGTTCCCCGTCCGCGTGGAGAGCTCGGAGCTGGGCGGCGATTCCGTCGCGCTCGGGGCGGTACGGCTGGCGCTCGACCACGCCGAGCACGCGATGTTCGGCGTGGGCCCCGCATGACCAGCGGCCCACCGCCGTCCGGTTCGTGCCACTGACCGATCGGCTCCTCCATGGGCGCCAAGGCCAACGTCGGCCTGTGACCGTATGAACGCCGCCACCAGCCGGCCGGGCATACTGCAACCGAAAATCACCACGCGGGAGACGCCGACGCATGAATACGCCACCATCGCCACCTGGAGCGGAGCGGGCCGACGGATCACCCGTCCAGATCGGCGCTCTCGTTCCGCTGACCCGGCCGGGCTGGGTCGAGGCGGGCCGGCACCTGCTCGCCGGACTGGAGCTGGCCGTTCGTGACGTCAACGACGCCGGCGGGATCGCCGGAAGCCGCCTCGAGCTGGTGATCCGGGACACCGCGGCTGATCCGCGGAAGGCCGCGGCGGCCGTGGACGAACTGGCTCGCCTGGACGTGGCCGCCTTGGCGGGGGAGTATCACAGCGTCGTCGCGCGCGCCGCCGCCGCGTCTGGCAATGGGCCTGGACGCCGGTCCAGGTCGTTGATCGAGATCCGGCGGAACCCGATCGCTTTCGGGTCCTCCACACCGGCTGAGAGAGCACGGACGGTCACTATCGACCTCTGAGCGGAAGCGGAAGGAGTCAGCGTGCGAGTCGTCGTCATCGGTGCGGGGGTGGTCGGAGCGGCGGTCGCGGCGGGACTCACCCGGCGCGGCGCGCAGGTCACCGTCCTGGAGGCGCGTACTCCGGGATCCGGTACGACCTCCACGTCCCTGGCGTGGGTCAACGCCAACGACAAGACACCCAAGGAGTACTTCGACCTCAACCACGCCGCCGTCCGGGCCCACCACCGGCTCCCCGGCGACTGGTTCTTCCCCACGGGCAACCTCGAGTGCGCGGTCTCCGACGAGCACAAGGAACGCCTGGAGGCCCGCGTACAGCGGCTGGCCGGCATGGGCTACCCGGTCGAGCGGATCACCGCCGCGCGCGCCTTGACCCTGGAGCCCGATCTGGTGCCGCCGCCTCCCGGCACCGAGTTCGTGTTCTTCCCCGAGGAGGCGCACGTGCACCCGCTGCGGCTCCTCGGGCGCCTGCTCGGCGAGGCCCGCGACGCCGGGGCCGCGCTGGAGTGCGGGGCCGAGGTGACCGCGATCGAGACCTCGTCGTCGGGCGTCACGGTGACGGCGGCCGACGGGCGGGCCTTCGACGGCGACGTGGTGGTCACCTGCGCCGGGCGCTGGACGCAGGGGGTGGCGGCGCTGGCCGGGGCCGAGGTGCCCATGCTCGACCCGGCCGTGTCCGGCGCGGTCACCAACGGTTTCCTCGTCACCACGACCCCGGTGCCCGCCCGCCTGTCCCGCGTGCTCCACTCCGACGGGCTCAACCTGCGGCCGGACGGGGGCGGGCGGCTGCTGCTGCAGTCGCTGCCGCTGGACGGGCGGGCGGACCCGGCCGTCCCGGTGCCCGGCGACGTCCAGGACTCGATCCTGGCCCTGATGTCGCGTGTGCTGCGGGCCGTGGACGGGGCCATGGTGGAGCGGGCGGTGGTCGGCCGGCGGGCGATGCCGGGGGACGGGCTCACGGTGGCGGGTTTCGCGGACGCGGAGCGGCGCGTGTACACGGTGGCCACGCACAGCGGGGTCACGCTGGCGCCGCTGCTCATGGGGGAGGTGGCGGGGGAGGTGTACGGCGAGGAGTCGCCGCTGCTGGCGCCGTTCCGGCCGTCCCGCTTCGCAGACGGCACCGCCGGGCCCGCCCCTGTCCCGGCGCGGCGGCCGGGACAGCAGTAGGGTCACCCGGTCGGCGGGATGTTCTTGAGGAACAGGATGCCGTCGGTCGTGTGCACCTGTCCGGGGTCCAGGGCGAAGTAGCCGGAGCTCGTGTCGGTCTGGGGAGTCAGCTCGATGCCCTTCAGCGCCCCGGCCAGGCGTTCGGAGGCGATGAGGTAACCGTCGTGCGGCAGGGCGGCGTGCAGGACGCCTTCCAGGGTGTCCGGAGGGGTCGCCGCGCCGCCCGCGGTCGAGGCGATGAAGGCGTACGCGTCGCCCAGCTGGGCCGCGACGATCGAGCCGGCGCTCCACCACTCCAGCAGCAGGTCGCCGCCCTGCCAGCCCGCCGTCTGCCAGACGCTCCTGTCCCGCTGGAGGTGCCGGTTGTGGGCATGGACCAGCGCCGGGCCGTAACGGGGTGCGAGGGCCAGGAGGTTCTCGGCCATCATCGTGTCCCGCAACCCCATGAGGCGCATGACCCGGGCCGGCGACGTGTCCGCCATCCCCGCGTGGTAGCGGAGCAGGCCCGTGGCCGTACGCCCGAACAGGCAGGCCCGCCACCACGCCTCCCGCGAGGTCGCGGCGATCAGGCGCGGTGACTCCGCCGTGAGCAGGGCCACGAGGTCGTCCGCCATGAGGCGCAGCTCGACGGCGTCGGGCGAGCGGCCGACGGACTGCGCGGGGTCCATGGTGGCGGCGGGGTTCGTCCACCGCGAGTCGGCGCCGAGCAGCCGGTCGACGGTGTCGAAGGACGGCACGTCGAGATGGGCGGCGAGATAGCCGTGCAGCCCGGCGAGGGCCGGACGAGGGCTGCCGGGCCCGGCCAGCTCGAGCGGCCCGTCGAAGCCGAAGAAGCGGATCCGCTCGGCCGCGGGCCGGTGCCGGTTGTGCTCCCGCATCCAGCTCACGAGCTCCCGGTCGGCGGCCGAGCCGCCGAGCCCGTGACTGAAGCCGCGCCGCAGGACGTCGTCGAGCGTCCCCACGCCCTCCGTGACGTACGCGTCCACGACCAGCGCCGCGAGGCAGTCGCTCTCGATCGCGATCGACCGATGGCCCTCGTGCTCCACGAGGTGGCGGAAGACCTCGTTGCGCTGCCGGAGGAACGCCTCCTCGCCGTGCGTGGGCTCGCCGAGGCCGAGCAGGCGCGGAGGAGCCGGGAACGATCTGAGCAGCTTCGTGATCGCGGCGCCCTCGAAGGGCCAGCCGGAGTCAAGGATCGCGGATTCCATGCCTTCAACCGTATCGTTGAACCTTCCATGTAAACTTTTCCCATGCCCCGCGAGCGACTCCGGCCCGTGGACCTGGCGCGCGAGCACGGCCTGTCCACGCAGGCGATCCGCAACTACGAAGAGGCGGGCATCCTTCCGCCGGCCGCGCGCACTCCCCACGGCTACCGCACCTATACCCCCGTCCACCGGGAGGCCCTGCGCGCCTTCCTCGCCCTGATCCCCGGCCACGGCCACCAGACGGCCACCTCGATCATGCGGGAGGTGAACGGAGGCGCGGTCGAGGAGGCCCTGCGGCTCGTCGACGAGAGCCACGCGCAGCTGCTCGACGACCGCCGGACGCTGCAGGCCGTGGAGCGGGCGCTGCGCGACCTGACGGCGGAGGAGAGGCCCGGAGCGCCGGCGCCGGTGGAGCGGCCCGGGCCCGGTGGCGTCACCTTCATCGGCCCGCTGGCCAGGAGGCTCGGCATCAGGCCCGCGACGCTGCGCAAGTGGGAGCGCGCCGGGCTGGTCAACCCACGCCGCGACCCTCAAACCGGCTACCGCGTCTACACGGCCGCCGACGTGCGCGACGCCCGGCTGGCCCACCAGCTCAGACGCGGCGGCTACCTGCTGGAGCAGATCGCCCCGCTGCTCGCCCAGGTGCGCTCCGCCGGGGGGATCGCGCCCCTGGAGGCGACCCTGCGCGACTGGCAGACCCGGCTGACGGCCCGCGGTCGCGCCATGCTGACCGGCGCCGCCGGGCTCGACGCGTACCTGAGCCACCCCGGGGGTCCCGCCACGGTCGCGGAGGATTAAGATACAGGTCAGCTCTGTATCCTAATTGGCCATGACAGGCAGACGGGAACACGCCATGGGTGCCTACGTGCTCGGCTTCCACGACATCGACAAGACGCTTCTCCCCCTGGTCGGCGGCAAGGGGGCCAACCTCGGCGAGCTGTCCGCCGTCGAGGGGGTGCGGGTGCCGCCGGGCTTCTGCGTCACCACCGAGGCCTACCGCGCGGTCGTCGAGTCGGACGCGACGATCGCCGCGCTGATCGACGGGCTCTCCGGGCTGCGCGCGGACGACCGTGCCGGGATCGCCGAGGCGTCCGCCCGCCTCCGGGAGGCCGTCGAGACGCTGCCCGTACCGGCCGAGATCGAGGATGACATCCTGCGCCGCCTCGGGGAGCTCGGCGACGTGCCCTGCGCGGTGCGCTCCAGCGCCACCGCCGAGGACCTGCCGTCCAGCTCGTTCGCCGGGCAGCAGGACACGTACCTGAACGTCAGGGGAGCGCCGGCGGTGCTCGCGAGCGTGCGGCGCTGCTGGGCCTCGCTGTTCACCGACCGGGCGGTGGCGTACCGGATCAAGAGCGGCTTCGAGCACCGCGCGGTGCGCGTGTCCGTGGTCGTGCAGCAGATGGTCTTCCCCGAGGCGGCGGGCATCATGTTCACCGCCGACCCGGTGACGTGCAACCGGAAGGTGGTCTCGATCGACGCCGGGTTCGGCCTCGGGGAGGCGTTCGTGTCGGGCGTGGCGAACGCCGACAACTACCGCGTACGCGCGGGCGAGATCACCGCGCGCAACGTCGTCACCCAGGACATCGAGCTGCGCCCGTCACCGGACGGCGGCACGGAGGAGCGGGAGATCGAGCCCGCCCGCCGGCACGTGCAGACCCTGAGCGACGAGCAGATCCTCCGCCTCGAACGCCTCGGCCGCCGCATCGAGAGCCACTTCGGCCGCCCGCAGGACATCGAGTGGGGCCTGGCCGGCGGCGAGTTCCAGATCCTGCAGAGCCGCCCGATCACCACCCTCTACCCGGTGCCCGGGACGGCCGACGGCAAGAACCACGTCTTCATGTCGTACGGCCACCGCCAGATGATGACCGACGCCTTCAAGCCCCTGGGCCTGTCGCTGTTCGCGCTCCTGCACGACCGGCTGGGCCGCTCGGCGGGCACGGTGTCCGGCAGCCGGTTCTACAAGGACGTCTCGCCCGAGCTGTCCTCGTCGTGGGCGCGCGCGGTCACGCTCAAGAGCCTCGGCCAGGTGGACGTCCTCATGGCCAACGCCCTGCGCCAGGTCCTGACCAGGAAGGACTTCGTGCGCGACCTGGCCCACGGCAAGACCTCGATGCTGGACTTCGGCGAGGGCGGGCTGCTGCCGATGGCCCGCCAATATCTGAAGATGTCCGGCAAGGACGACGCCGAGGCCGTGCCCGAGCTGATCGCCGAGAACGAGCGGACGGTCGAGGAGCTGCGCCGCGGCATCGCGGGCAAGTCGGGGGACGAGCTGTTCGCGTACATCCTGGACGACCACGACGTGCTGGCCCGGCTCACCTTCGACCCGCGCAGCGTGGCGGCGGCCTTCGTCGGCATCCAGGCGGTGAACTGGGTCAACAAGCGCATGAAGGCCTGGCTCGGCGTGCAGAACGCCGCCGACGCCATCGCCCAGTCCGCCGACCACAACGTGGTGGCCGCCATGGGCCTCGACCTGCTGGCCGTCGCGGACGCCGTCCGCCCGTACCCGGCGGTGGTCGAGCACCTCGAACGCGCCGGCCGGGACACGCTCCTCACCGGGCTCGACGGCCTGGAGGGCGGTCCCGAGGCCCGCCGCGCCCTTGAGGGCTACCTGCGCACGTACGGGATGCACTGCTCGGGCGACATCGACATCACCCGGACCCGGTGGAGCGAGGACCCCACCCAGCTCGTCCCGCTCCTGCTGAGCAACGTCCGCAACCTCGCGCCCGGCGAGCGCGCCCGCAAGGTCGAACGCGGCCGCGCCGAGGCCGAGAGCGCCATCGCCGGCCTGCTGGAACGCCTCAGGGCACTGCCGGGCGGCGAGCGGAAGGCGAAGAAGGCGGCCCGGCAGATGAGCCTCATCCGCCACTTCATCGGCTACCGCGAGTACTCCAAGCACGCCCTGCTCCAACGGTACGAGCTGTACAAGCGGGCGCTGCTCGCCGAGGCCGCCGAGCTCGTCGCCCGCGGGGTGATCAGGGAGGCGGAGGACGTGTACTTCCTGTCGCTGGAGGAGTTCAGGGAGGTCGTGCGGACCGGGAGGATCGACCCCGCGCTCATCGACGAGCGGCGGGAGGCGTTCGAGGAGGACCGGAAGCTGACGCCGCCGCGCGTCATCACCTCCGAGGGCGAGGTGATCTCCGGCGAGTACGACACCGGCGCCCTGCCCGAAGGCGCGCTGGCCGGCATCGCCGTGTCGTCAGGTGTCGTCGAGGGGCGCGCCCGCATCGTGCTGAGCATGGACGAGGCGGACGTCGAGGAGGGCGACATCCTCGTCACCGTCTACACCGACCCGAGCTGGTCGCCGCTGTTCGTCTCGGTCAAGGGCGTCGTGATGGAGGTCGGCGGGGTGATGACCCACGGCGCCGTGGTCGCCAGGGAGTACGGCCTGCCCGCGGTCGTCGGCGTGGAGAACGCCACCCGGCGCATCGAGGACGGCCGGCTCATCCGCGTCAACGGCACCGAGGGCTACATCGAACTGCTCTGACCCCGGTGCGGCCGCGTCACCGGCGCGGCCGCACCAGGAAAGGTCAGCGGACCTTGGCGAAGAACGCGCGCAGGTCGGCCGCGAGGCGGCCGGGCTGCTCCATGGCGACGAAGTGGTGTCCGGCCGTGTTGTCCTCCGGCCAGTGCAGGATGGTGTTGTGCCGCTCGGCGAGCCGCCGGATCCCGGGCGGCCCGCTGTAGACGCCGGTCGGCGCCGCCGTCTGCCCCTTCGGCCAGCCGAAGCCCGTGCTCTCGTAGTAGGGCCAGGACGAGGTGCCGAAGGTCCCGGTGAGCCAGTAGAGGCTCACGTTCGTCAGGAGGAGGTCGCGGTCGATCACCTCCTCCGGGGGCTTGGCCGCGACGGTGAACTCCTTGAACTTGTGCGTCATCCAGGCCAGCGCCGCGACCGGGGAGTCGTGCCAGCCGTAGGCGAAGGTCGCCGGCGCCGCGCGCAGCAGCCCGTGGTGGTCCACGCCGTTCATCCAGTCCTGCTCCTGCAGCCGCGCGAACGCCGCCCGCTCGTCCTCGGTCATCTCCGGGACGTCGTCCTGGGTGGGGAAGCCGAGCCCGCTGATGACGTAGACGCCGATCACGTGCTCCGGGTCGGCCGTGGCGACCTCCGGGGCGACGTACGCGCCGTAATCGCCGCCCTGGGTGCCGTAGCGGTCGTACCCGAGGCGGCGCATCAGCTCCGCCCAGATCCGCGCCACGCGCGTGACGTCCCAGCCCGTCTCACGCGGCGGCGCGGAGAACCCGAACCCGGGCAGCGACGGCACGACCACGTGGAACGCCTGGGCGGGGTCGCCGCCGTGCGCGCGGGGGTCGGTGAGAAGCTCGATCAGGCCGGCGAACTCCACGAAGGAGTTCGGCCAGCCGTGCGTGAGGATGAGCGGCATGGCGTCCGGCTCGGCGGAGCGCACGTGCAGGAAATGGATGTCCTGACCGTCGATCTCCGTCATGAACTGCGGGAACCCGTTCAGCCGCGCCTCGTGCCGGCGCCAGTCGTAGCCGTCCCGCCAGTAGGCGGCCAGCTCCTCGAGGTGGGCGGCGGGGACGCCGCGGCTCCAGCCCTCACCCGGCAGCTGCCGGGACCACCGGGTACGGGCCAGCCGGTCGTTCAGGTCGTCCAGGTCGGCCTGGGGGATGTCAATGTGAAAAGGGCGGATCTCGGTGCCCATGATTGTCCTCCTGCGGTCGCGATGACGTGCCGACAGTAGGAGCCATCTAGGTCGATCCATGTCCTACATGGCACGCATACTTGGAGTCATGAGCGACACCCCCGCACGGCTGCTCGCGCTGCTGTCGTTGCTGCAGAGCCCGCGCGAATGGCCCGGCAGCGAGCTGGCCGAACGGCTGGAGGTCAGCCCCCGTACGGTCCGCCGCGACATCGACCGCCTGCGCGAGCTCGGCTACCCGGTGCAGGCGACGATGGGGGCGGCGGGCGGCTACCGGCTCATCGCCGGCAAGGCCATGCCGCCGCTGCTGCTGGACGACGAGGAGGCGGTGGCCATCGCGGTGGGCCTGCGCATGGCGGCCGGGCAGCCGGTGGACGGCATGGAGGAGGCCTCCGTGCGCGCTCTGGCCAAGCTGGAGCAGGTGCTGCCGGCGCGGCTGCGGCAGCGCGTCGGCGC
>NZ_JBSFTC010000305.1:0-12385 GCF_053590415.1 Nonomuraea sp. NPDC003201 | reverse complement strand
GCTGGGAGCCCTGGCCTCGCCCGGCGGCCAGGCGGGTCGCCCGGATCTCGCAGCCGGTGACGCCGGAGCGGCGGGCGTAGTCCTCCGAGCACAGCACCAGCGCGGCTGCGCCGTCGGTGGTGGGCGAGCACATGGGCAGGGTCAGCGGGTCGACGACCATCCGGCCGTGCAGGACCTCCTCGATCGTCTGCGGCGTGCGGTACTGGGCGAGCGGGTTGAGGGCGGCGTGCCCGCGGTTCTTCACCGCGACGGCGGCGAAGTCCTCGATGCCGGCGTCGTGCTCGGCCAGATAGCGCTTGGCCTCCTCCGCGTAGACGTTCACGAACACGGAGTTCGAGGCGGGTCTGTCCGGCTCGGGGTGGGGGGACGCGCCGACGTCGGTGGCTCCGCGCAACGCGTCGAAGGTGCGGGACTTGTCCTCGTGCGACAGCTTCTCGACGCCGATGACGAGCGCGAGGTCACACCGTCCCGCCAGCACCGACTCGAACGCCAGGACGGCGGCCGAGCTGCTGGAGGCGCACGCGTTCTCCACGTTCACCAGCGGCACGCCGGCCAGGCCCGTGGACTGCAACGCGACCTGGCCGCGGATCATCTCCTGGCCGGACACCAGCCCGGCCGCGGCGTTGGCCAGGAACACCCGCCGCACCTCGGAGGCGGCCACGCCGGCGTCCTTGAGTGCCAGCTCCGTGACGGCCTCGACCATCATCCGCTCGCTGCGCCGTACGTCCCGCCCGAAGGGGATCATGCCGACACCGGCGATCAGCACTTTGCTCACTGGTGCACCACCGCGAACCAGGGCACCGGCCGCCGCGCGACCTCGTCCTCGGACGCCGGCCGGAACCGCACCGGCGCGTCGCACCTGTAGGCGCCCCATCCGCCGTCCCCGTCGGGCCACAACCGGCCCAGCACCTGTACGCCCTCGGCGAGCTTGACCACCCCCAGCGCGTACGGGGTCTGCGACTCGAACCCGGTCGGCGCCCCGAACCGGGTCACCGTGAAGCTGTGCAGCACCCCCGCGCCCGACGCCCGGACCCATCCGAGCCCGGCCTCGTAGCAGAAGGGGCAGCGGTGGCGCGGGTACATGTTGTCGCGGCCGCAGCTCCCGCAGTGCTGAATGAGCAGCTCACCGCGACCGAGCGCGTCGTAGTAGGGACGGGTGAGCGGCTCCATGCCCGGGTCGCTCCCTGAATCACTCCCTGGAGTACTCATCGTGTCACCCCCTCCAGCAGGAGCACCTGACTGTCCATGTAGGTCCCGCCGGAGCCGCCGCAGACCGCACGGCTCGCGCCGGGGATCTGCCGGTCCGGCCCCGCCCTGCCCAGCAGCTGGCGAACCGCCTCGGCCAGCAACGCCGTGCCGCCGCCCACGCCGGTGTGGCCCGCGGAGAGCAGACCGCCGTTGGTGTTGACCGGCAGCCGGCCGCCGGGGGAGTAGCCGCCGGCGGCGAACGTCCTGGCCGCCTCTCCGGGTTCGGCCAGCCCGAGGCCCTCAAGAGCGATGGTGAGTACGGCGGGATAGGAGTCGTACACCTCGGCGAGGTCGGCGTCGTCCGCTCCCCAGCCCGCCTGCTCGTACGCCTCGGCCGCGGCCTCCGGCCAGCCGAGCACGGCCAGGTCGCGCTCCTGGCCGATGCTGTAGTGGGACACGCGGCCGCCGGATCCGGCGATCCGCACCCACCGGTCGTGAGAGCGCCGTGCCAGGGCGGCACTCGTCAGCACGAAGCCGACCGCGCCGTCGGCGAGCATCGGGCACTCCAGCGCGTGCAGCGGGTCGCAGACCATCTTGGAGGCGAGGACCTGATCGACCGTCAGAGGCTTGTCCTTGTACATGGCGTTCGGGTTCAGCCGGGCCCACGCGCGCAGCGCGACGCACACCGACGCCATCTCGGCGGCGGTGGAGCCGCTCGCGGCCATGTAGCGACGGGTGATGAGCGCGCCGACCGCGTTGAACGACAGCCCGGACGGTTTCTCCCATTCGCGCGGGATGCCGTTCGCGGTCAGCATGTCGATCATCTCGCCGACCGGTGCCGAGCCCCACTTCTCCGCCTGCAGGACCAGGACGTTGCGGGCGTGCCCGCTCGCGATCAGTCCGGCGGCGGTGCGCATCGTGTTGTCGCTCGTGGACCCGCCCGAGTGGATCATGTAGCTCGCCTTGGCGCGGCCGTTCAGCCCGAGCTCTTCGACCACGCGGGAGAACACCAGGTCGGCCTGGTCGGCGGGGGAATGCAGGCAGGGGATGAGCAGGATGGTGTCGATATCGGACATCGACACCCCCGCGTCCCGCACCGCGGCCACGGCCACGTCGACCAGCGAGCCCATGAACGGCCGGTTCGGGTGCCGGCCCGACGGCAGCTCACCGACGCCGATGAACGCGGCCTCGTCAGCATCACTCACCAGGGTCTCCCTTCTTCTGGCCGGGCTCGCTGCGGCGGGCGAGCAGCACCATGCGGAAGCGCATGACCTCCTCGTCCCTCTGGTTCAGTACGGCGTAGTCGAGCCGCAGCACGCCGTACCTGGGCTTGCCGTCCTCGGTCCCGGCGACCTCGACCCGCACGCGGATGGTGTCGCCGGGGAACACCGGCGCCAGCGCACGCATGTTCTGGCATTCGAGGAGCGCCACGATCGCGTCGCCGAGGAAACCCGACAGGGCGACCTGGCCCACGGCCAGGCTGAAGGTGAGCGGGCCGTGGGCGATCCGGCCGCCGAAGCGGGTGCCGCGGCAGTACTCCTCGTCCATGTGCAGGGGGTAGTGATCCCCGGTGAGGCCGGCGAACGCGGAGATGTCCGAGATGTCGACCGTCCGGCCCGGGGAGACCGCCGTGTCGCCGACGGAGAAGTCCTCGAAATGGCGCCGGAGCCGGTTGAAGGTGGCGGTCACAGGCTCAACGCCGCCAGCGCCTCGTGCGCCAGCCCGTACCCGAGCTGGTCGTGGAGCAGCCGCTTGATCTCCCGGGTGAGCACCGCGCGGGCGAACCGCCGGGCCAGGTCGGGCTTCGCCGCGATGTCGGCGGCGAGCTCGCGAGCCCGCGTCAGCACCTGGCCGGCGGGCACGACCTCGTTCACGACGCCCCAGTCCAGGGCCTGCCGGGCGTCCAGTTCCTGGCCGGTCAGCAGGAAGTAGCGGCCGCGGGTCGAGCCCAGCACATGGGTCCAGACGAGGTGTGCTCCGTCGCCGGGCACGATGCCGGACGGGAAGTGCGGGCCGTCCTTGAACCTGACCGTGTCCGCCGCGACGATGATGTCGGACAGGATCGGGATCTCCGGGTGGATCAGCGCCGGCCCGTTGATCGCGGCCACCACCGGCACCTCGATGTTCATCAGGTTCGTGAGCAGCCGCTGGCCCTCGAACATGATGTGCGCCCAGTCGGCGGCGGTGCCGAGGTTGAAGCTGGAGAAGTCGATCTCGGCGCAGAAGGCGTCGCCCGCGCCGGTCAGCAGCACGACCTTGTTCTCCGGGTCGCAGGCGATGTCGGTGAAGGCGTACGCGAGCTCGTCGTGTGCCTGGCTGGTCCACACGAGACTGCCGCCGCCGGTGTGGACGGTCACCTGGAGAATGCCGTCCTCGCGCTCGAGACGGACGTTCTCATATCTCTTGGAGTACTCGTCGAACGACGGATTGATCCTGGCCATGGTGGCACCTCCGCCAAAAACAAACAGTTGTTTCAAGGAACGTTAACAGCAAGGACGGCGTTCGCCAACGCCGCCGGGGGGAACGGCGTGAACCTCCGGACACGCAGGCGCCAGCCCTCTGGCGTGGCTACGAACGCGTCGTCGTAGCGGCCGAAGGTCGCCAGCCGCAGGTCGGCGTCGCCCACGACGAGGGCGAGCGCGTACGCCTGCCCCACGGCGCCTTCCTCGGACGCCTCGAGGAGGATGCCGCTGACGACGTGCCGCATTCCCGGCGCGCGCTCGGCCGCCGCCCGGACGAGCGCGGCGAGGCCGTCCCTGCCGACGACGGGGGCGGCTCCCTCGCGAGCGAAGACGCCGTCCTCGGTGAACAGCGCCGCGACCTCGTCGGCCCGGCCCTCGTCGAAGGCATGGGAGTAACGCGCGTAGAGGTCGATGATCTCCTGGCGTTGTTCGCAAGTGAGCCGGAGCGCCGGTGTCATGTCCGTACCTCCTTGAGAGCCGAGCGGAGGGCGAGACGTCCGCGGAGGAAGTCGCGTGGTGCGTTGGCGGCGAAGACCCCGGTCAGCCGGTCGCCTTCGGTGTAGTGGACGACGAACGTCCCGCTGTCGAAGTCGCCGGACACGACCGTCGCCGTCGGGGACGCGGCGCCGGCGAACTGGAGCCGCAGGTCCGCCTGGTCGGACCAGAAGAACCCGTCCTCGCCGAGGTCGGCGTGCGGCACGCCGGCGAGTGTCGCGGCGACCCTGGCCGCGCTGTCGGAGGCGGCGGTCCAGTGGCCGGTCGGCCGGCATCGTCCCGCCGAGTGCCGGCAGACGATGTCGCCCGCCCCGAAGACGTCCACCGCCGAGGTACGCCCCGCCTCGTCGCACACCAGGCCCTGGTGGGTCTCGAGGCCGGCGGCGGCCAGCCAGGCGGTGTCACGGACGACTCCGATGCCGACGACCACGACGTCCGCCTCGACGACGGTGCCGTCGCCGAGGAACAGGACCTGTTCGCCGGGCCGCTCCTCGCTCCTTTCGACCGTGGTTCCGCAGCGGAACTCCAGGCCACGTTCGGAGTGCCGGCGCCGTAGCCAGGCCGCCGGCTCGGCGCCGATGATCGGCGCCATCGGCTGGGGCGCGGCTTCGACGACGGTGACGCGGCAGCCTCGCAGCCGCGCCGCGGAGGCCACCTCCAGGCCGATGAACCCGGCGCCGATCACGGCCACCCGCGCGCCGCCGGTGAGCGCGCCGGCCAGCCGCCGGGAGTCCGCGGCGGTCCGCAGATAGTGCACCCTGCCGGATTCCGGCAGGTCCGGGAGCCGGCGCGGCCGGGCGCCGGTGGCCACGACCAGCCGGTCGTAGCCGATCTCGCCGCCGTCGGCGAGCGTCAGCGTCCGGGTGCGCAGGTCCAGGCCGACCGCCGCGCGGCCGAGCACGAGCCGGATGTCCTGGCGGGTGTACTCGTCCCTGGTGGCGAGGCGCAGGTCGTCGGCGCCGCGCGTGCCGAGCAGGTACTCCTTGGACAGCGGCGGCCGGTCGTACGGTTCGTCGAGCTCCTCGGACACGAGGGTGATCCGGCCGCGGTGGCCGAGGTCGCGCAGGGCCTGTGCGGTCCGGACGGCGGCGAGGCCGCCGCCGGCGAGGACGACGTGCGGGCCGCTCACGACCGCACCGCCGGGGTGACGGCGGACTCCGGGGTGACGGCAGACGAGGGGGTGCCCGACCGGGCGCCCAGTTCGAGTACGGCGCGCTCCACGAGCTGGAACTTCTGGACCCGCCCGGTGACCGTGGTCGGCACCTGGTCCGCGGCGGCGAACAGGACCGAGGCCGGCACCTTGAAGCGAGCGAGCCGCTGCCTGCAGTAGGCGATGAGCTCCTCGGGATCGGGTGGTTCCGGGGTGGCCGCGACGATCCACGCGCAACCCACCTCGCCCATGCGCTCGTGGGGGATGCCCACGACGTGCGCGGCGAGCACGGCAGGGTGCTCGGCGAGCACCGCCTCGACCTCCCCCGGGATGACGAGCTCGCCGCCGCACCGGTAGGACTCCTTGCGGCGCCCGGTGAGAGCCAGGTAGCCCCGCTCGTCGAACCGGCCGAGGTCACCCGTGCGTAACCAGCCGTCGGCGGTGAACGACGCGGCCGTCTCCTCCGGCATGTCGTAGTAGCCCCTGGTCACCAGCGGCCCCCGCACCACCAGCTCACCGATCTCGCCGCGAGGCAGTTCGGCGCCGGTGTCCGGGTCGATGACGCGGTAGACGCCGAGCGCGCCGCCGAGGTCCGGCTCGCCGGCCACGCCGGCCGGCTTCACGCACCCGTTGGTCCCCCGCAGCCGGTCGAGCGGATCGCCGGGCTGCGTGCACAGGGTGGACGCGGTCGTCTCGGTCTGCCCGTAGGCGGTGAACAGCTCGTCGACGCCCAACACGTCCAGCATCTCCTGCCACATCGCCGGATGGTGGGCCGCGCCGGAGGAGAACATCGTGGTGAGGGAGGTCAGGTCGTAGCCGCCGGACCGCGCCTTCTCCAGCACGACCGAGGTCATCGCGGGCACGCAGATCAGCTCGTCGATCCGGTGGGCCGACACGTCCCGGAGCATCCGGTCGGCGTCGAACACCGCGTGGGGGCAGATCGCGCCTCCGACGAACAACGCCGCGACGGTGGCCTCGACGTAGCCGAAGACGTGGTAGATCGGCAGGGCGAACAGGATGCGCCGGCCGTCCTGGAAAGCGCGCGTGTACGCGCTCGCGTAGGCGGTCCGCAGCACGGCGTCGTGCTGCAGCAGCACGCCCTTGGCCCTCCCGGTCGTGCCGGAGGTGTACAGCAGGTCCGAGAAGGAGAGCGGGTCGGCGGCCGTGGTCCGCCGCAGCACGGTCTCCTCCGGGACGGACGCGCCCAGGGCGACGAGGTCCGCCAGCGTCCTGCCGCGGGCCGGCGGCCCCTGCGTGCCCATGACGAAGACCTCGCGCAGCCGAGGCAGGCCCGCGCCTCCACCGTCGCGTGCCCAGCCGGGCGCGACGCGGTCGAGCGCGTCGAGGTAGTCGAGGTCCCGGAACCGGTCCATCGTGATCAGGATCGTGGAGTCCGACTGGCCCAGGACGTATCGCAGCTCCTCGTGGCGGAGCAGGAAGTTGATCGACACCGACACCGCTCCGACCCTGGCCACCGCGTACTTGAGTGCGACGGCCTCCGGGAAGTTGGCCAGGTCGACGGCCACGTGGTCACCTGGTTCCACGCCTGCCGCGATCAGCCCGGCGGCCAGCCGGATCGTCCAGTCCCGCAGTTCGGCGTAGGTGTGGACACGCTCGCCGAGGATCGCGGGCCGATCGGGGAACGCGGTCGCGGTCACGTCGAGCTGTTGAGCGGTCGTACGCGGGACCCACACCGGGTGCCGGGCTTCGAGCGCCGCTCGTCGTGCGGCGGGGGCAACACTGCTCATCCCTGTCGCGCCGTCCTTTCCATCACCTTCTGTGTGACGAGCCGGCCGATCTCGGCCTCGGAGAGCCCGGCTTCGGCGAGGACCTCTTCGGTGTGCGCGCCGAGCGCCGGGGGCTGGCGCAGCGCGCACCGGGCCTGCTCGTCGATGGGCAACCGGATCTGCTTGAGCCCGGGTATCCGGCCGTCGAGAGCGTCCTGGACGATGCCGCGCTCGACGGTCACGGGGTGGGCCAGCGCGGCGGCGAGGTCGTTGACCGGCCCCACCGGCACGCCCTCGGCCGTGATGCGCTCCAGCCAGTGCTCGGAATTCGCCGTGCGGAGCCGCCCTTCGACGATCTCGCTCAGCGCGGACCGGTTCACGGCGCGGTCCGTCACCGTGCGGAACCGGTCGTCGGCCACGAGGTGGCCGAGTTCGAGCGCGGCGCACAGCCGCGCGAACAGCCGGTCGGTCGCGGCCGCGATCATGATCGAACCGTCGGCCGTGCGGAACGCCTCGTACGGCGCGGTGCTCGGCGCGGCGGAGCCCAGCCTGCCGGGGAACGCGCCACTGGCCAGGTACCCCATGATCTGGTGGGACAGGAGGAAGAACCCGCTGTCCACCAGGCTCGCGCGCAGGTGCTCGGCGCGACCGTCGACACGCCGGGCGAGCGCGGCCTGGATCGAGATGGTGGCCCACAGCCCGGTCGAGAGGTCCACGATCGACGGTGCCGCCCTGGACGGGCGACCGCCCTCCTCGCCGGTCATCGCCATGATGCCGGTGAACGCCTGGATGAGGGCGTCGTAGCCGGGCCGGTCGTGACCGAGGGGACGCTCGCCGAAGGCGCTCACGGAACAGTGCACCACGCTGGGGCTCACCCGGCGGAAGTGCTCGAAGCCGAGCCCCAGCCGGTCGGCCACGCCCGGGCGGAAGGACTCCACGACGACGTCGACGTCTCGGGCCACGCGCAGCACCGCCGCACGGCCCTCCGGCGTGCGGATGTCCAGGGCGACGCTGCGCTTGTTGCGGTTCATGGCGAGGAAGACCGTGCTCTCGCCGTCCCATCGGGGCGGCAGGTCCCTCGTGGCCTCGCCGGTGCCCGGGCGCTCGACCTTGACCACGTCGGCGCCGAGGTCGCCGAGAATCATGCAGGCCAGCGGGCCTGCGATGTTCTCGCTGAGATCCAGGACACGAAGGTCGCGGTAGGTACGCTCCAGGCTCACGATGCGGCTCCGGGACAGTGAGGTGACCGCCAGTGCTCGTGGCTCACCCTAGACGATCGCGGATCAAAAACAAACACTTGTTATGAGCGGAGGCGCGGGGTTAGCGTGGACGCCACGGCCCGCGCGCCGCGGGCATGACCGCGTGAGACGACAGGCGAAGGGGCCGAGGATGGACTTCCGGTTCACCGAAGAACAGCAGCTGTGGAGCGATACGCTGCACGCCTTCATGGAGCGCGAGGTAGGCCGGGAGTACATCCGCAAGCACGACGAGTCCCGCGAGTTCCCGGACGAGGCGTACCGGAAGATCGCCGACCGAGGCTGGCTCGGCCTGCTGATCCCCGAGCAGCACGGCGGCCTGGACGCCGACCCCGTGATGTACGCGATCTTCTGCGAGGCGATCGCGAAGTACAGCCTCGACTTCGCCGCGGCGGTGATGACCTCGATGTTCACCGCGACGAACATCGCCAACCACGGCACCGAGGAGCAGCGCGAGGCGTACCTGCCGGGTTTCCTGCAGGGCCGCACGAAGTTCAGCATCTCCATCACCGAGCCGGGCGCCGGGTCGGACGCCGCGAGCCTGCAGACGAAGGCGGTCGCCGACGGCGACCACTGGGTGCTCAACGGCAACAAGGTTTTCTGCTCCGGCGCGCACCTCCCGGACACGATCATCACGGTGCTGGCGCGTACCGGCCCGGGCAAGCATCAGGACCTGAGCCTCATCCTGGTGCCGAACACGGCGCCGGGCGTGGACATCCGGAAGCTGAACACCATCGTCCGCCGCAGCCTCGGCACCACCGAGATCTTCCTGACCGACGTCCGCGTGCCGAGGGGGAACATCATCGGCGAGCCGGGCACCGGGTGGGCCTACATCGGTGAGCACCTGGAGTACGAGAGGCTGAGCCTGGCGGCGTCCTACGTCGGCAACGCGCGCACCGCACTGGACGACACCATCCGGTACACCAAGAGCCGGACCCAGTTCGGCCGGACGCTGTCCTCCTTCCAGGTGCTCAAGCACCGGATGGCGGAGAACGAGTGCGAGGTCGAGGCGGCGCGGCTGCTGGTCTACAACGCGGCGACCAAGATGGCCCGTGGCGAGCGTGCGCTCAAGGAGGTGTCGATGGCGAAGGTGTTCGCCGCCGACACCGCGTTCAAGACCTCGTTCAACGGCATGCAGGCCCTGGGCGGATACGCCCAGCTGCCCGAGTACGACATGGAGCGCTATTTCCGCGAGGCCAAGCACGCCATGGTCGGCGGCGGCGCCAACGAGATCCAGCGCAGCATCATCGCGAAGGAGATGGGCCTGTAGCCGGGGCGGGTGCCACCCGCCCCGGCTACTCGACGAACGTGATGGACTCGGTCGGGCAGTCGTAGGCTGCCCGCCGCAACCCGTCCAGCCCGCCCGGCTCGATGTCGTCGCGCTTGAGCACGACGAGCCCCTCCTCGTCGAGATCGAAGACCGGCGCCAGCGCGAGCACGCAGTTGCCGTACCCCTGACAGGTCGAGCGGTCCACCTTGATCGTGGTCATCGCGGTGCTCCCTCTCCCAGCCGCTTCGCGATCTCCTCGTGGAAGGCCGTCAGCCTGCTCTCTGCCGTGTTGAACATGTTCCGGGTGAAGCCCAGCGAGCCGATCACGGTGGCGAAGTCGTCGATGACCGCGGAGTCCTCCGCGAGCACTTCGAGGAACTGATCCCAGTCCCGCCGGTTGTGGCGCTCCCACTTCTCCGCCGGCATGCCGTTCGGCGGCGGGCCGACCACCTCGTACGCGCAGAGCAGCGTCTCGCCGACCGAGATCGGCCACGCGCTCCACATCTGCAGATGCGTGGGGAAGCAGCTGAAGATCGTGTTGGGGAACGCCAGGTAGTGGCACAGATGCGAGGCGCGGTGGTCTCCGTTGTGGATCGCCTTGTCGGTGAACCCGCGAATCGGCAGCGTCATCCACGTGTGCGGTGGCGTGATCTTGAGAATGGCGTCCCGCCACATGACGAGCCCGGCGAGCGTGTCCTTGTGGGTGAAGGGCACGTGCCAGGTCTCGTTGAACCCGTCGACGACGATCTTCCAGTTGGCCTTGAGCCGCACGGACGTGCGGAACTTGGTGGTGAATCCGTCCAGCCCGTACCCGGCGAGCTCCTGGCCGATCTCGCCGAGGTACTCGCGCAAGGGCGGCACGTCGTCGGAGAAACAGAGCCAGATCCACCCGCCCCACTCCTCGTTCCGGACCGCGGGGGCCCGCAGGCCGTCCAGTTCGGCCGCGTCGAAGCTGCCGCGCAGCGGCACGCTGCTGACCGCGCCGTCCAGCCCGTACACGAAGCCGTGCCACGGGCAGGTGAAGCGGGCGTTGCCGCAGTTGCCCGAGCCGTTCACCAGCCGGGCGCCGCGGTGCTGGCACACGTTGTGCCAGGCGCTGACCGTGCCGTCGGGGAGCCTGGTGATCACGACCGACTGCCCGATCTGGTCCCAGACGACGTAGTCGCGCGGGCGGGCCACGTCCGACGACGGGTGCACGGGGAACCACGCGTGGTGGAAGATCTCGGTGAGCTCGCGCCGGTACCGGTCGGGGTCGGTGTAGACGGACTTGTCGAGCAGGCTCGGCGGCAACGGATACTGCTGTTCGGCCGGTGTCAGCTCTGTTCCCGATCTCGTCTGAGTCATAGGTGCCCACTCCTCAGGCCCGATAACAAACAAGCATTTGTTTTTAAGCTATCCCTGGCCCGCCCTGGGTGTCAACGAGCCTGGATCAAGCGGGGTCCGGTGCGGAGAGCTCGTCGCGCAGCCGCCGCTTGAGCACCTTGCCGTAGGCGTTGCGGGGCAGCTCGTCCACCCACACGACCCGTTTGGGAACCCGGTAGCCGGCGAGCTTCTCGCGGCAGCCCGCGATGATCTCCTGCTCGTCGGGTGGAGTGCCGTCGGCGACGAGCACGGCGGTCACCGCCTCCCCCCAGACGCGGTGCGGCAGCCCGACGACGGCCGCCTCGCGCACGCCGGGCAGCGTGAGCAGCACCTCCTCGACCTCCCGCGCGTAGACGTTGGAGCCGCCGGTGACGATCATGTCCTTCTTGCGGTCCACCAGGAAGAGATAGCCGTCTTCGTCCAGGTAGCCGACGTCCCCGGTGTGCAGCCAGCCGTCCCGCAGCGCCGCGGCCGTGGCCTCGGGCCGGTTCCAGTAGCCCGCCATCGTCTGCGGGGCCCGGGCCAGGATCTCCCCGGGCTCGCCGGCGGGCAGCGGCGTGCCGTCGTCGCCGGCGACGCGGAGCTCGACGCCGGGCAGGACTCTGCCGGCCGAGCGCACCAGCGGCAGGCCGGGGTCGCCGAGCGCGCGGAGGTGGTCCTCCTGGTCGAGCACCGTGACGAACATGGGCGACTCCATCTGCGCGAACGACTGGACGACGCGCCCGCCGAACGCGGCGGTCGCCTCGCGCAGCGTCCCGGGATCGATGGGGGAGCCCGCGTAGTACAGGCGGCGGAAGGCCGGCGGGGCCGTGAATCCGGCGGGTACGGCGTCCAGCAACATCCTGATCATCGACGGGACGACGAACATCCCGGTGACGCCGTGACTGCCGAGCAGCGCGGCGGTGCGGGCCGCGTCGAAGGAGCGGCAGAGCAGGTTGTGGCCGCCGGTCGTCAACGTCGGCAGGAAGAGGAAGCCCGCGCCGTGCGTCAGCGGGGCGACGTGCAACGTCACCTCTCCGTCGGCGAACCCGAGCACGTCGATGGCCGTGCCGGCGACGCTGCGCCACGAGGCGTGCGTGAGCATGACCGCCTTCGGCGTGCCGGTCGTTCCCGAGGTGTACATGAGGCTGGCGACGTCGTTCTCCCCGGCGGGTTCCGGCCCGGGAAGGGGAGTCGCGGCCGCCGCCAGATCGTTCAGCGAGGCGTCGGCGAGCAGGACGGTGAGCCCGTGCGCCTCCCCGCCCCGGGGGAGCCGCGCGCCGAACTCGGACGTGGTGACGAGCACCCGCGAGCCGGAGTCGGTCAGCATGTGCAGGTAGTCGTGCCGGGTGAGCCGGACGTTGAGCGGGACGACGATCAACCCGGCCGCGAGCGCGCCCAGGAAAACGTCGACGTACGCTTGGCTGTTGTGCAGCAGGACGGCCACGCGGTCGCCGCGCCGCAGGCCGAGCCCGCGCAGCGCGCCCCCGACGGCC
>NZ_JBSFTC010000304.1:0-12523 GCF_053590415.1 Nonomuraea sp. NPDC003201 | reverse complement strand
AATCCCCTCTTTCCCTCCACGCCGCTCTTCCGATCTATCGGCGCGGGGCCCACCGTGCGCAGCGGTAATGGTGGGGGGTTTGGCGGCGCCGCAAGAGTGCGGCGCCGCGCGTCAGTTCTGGTCGAGGAAACGCTGTGCCAGCGTGCGGCCCAAGTTGACCGCCTGGGTGTGGTTCTCGATGGTCTGGACCTTGGTGCCGGAGCCGGTGAAGACGATGTACGTGACGCCGGTGTCCGTGCCGCCGTTGCTCGGGTCGGGGTTGATGCCGAGGTCGGCCGCCGTCCGGTAGGACGCCTCGCCGATGATCCCGCTCGGCCCCGTGTCACCCATCACGGCGTACTCCACCTGCCCGTTGTAGACGATCGCCACCACGGTCCCGCAGCCGATGCCCTTCGTCCGGTAGTCCCAGATGGAGCTGGAGCTCGGCACCACCATGTACGCGAGCTGCGCCGCGTTGAGCGGCGAGTCCCCGCTGGTGTGACAGGCCGTGTCGGGCTGGAAGCAGCAGTCGGTGTTCTCGTTGCACTGCGTCGTGCGCACCCCGTCGCAGTCGATGTCCATGTCGCCCTTCCAGAACACCGCCCCGGTCTTCTCGCACACCGCGACCGTCGCCGAGCTCACGTCGGAGTCCGTCTTGTACTTGCCGTTGGAGATCTGGCTGCACGCGGTCACCTTCGCGAGGAGCTGGTCGGCAGTCGGCCCGGTGCCGCCGCTGCCGGTCGTGCCGGTGGCCGCGGCGCTGTGCCCGGACTCGTTGCCCGCCGCGTCGATCGCGGTGACCGTGTACGTGTGCGTGGACCCGGCGGTGAGCCCGCCGATCGTGGCGCCGGCCGTCGGCGTGGTCGTGACCACGGTCGTCCCCTCGTAGACGCGGTAGCCGGTGACGGCCACGTTGTCGGCGGAGTCCGTCCAGGCCAGGGTGATGCTGGCGGCCGAGGTGCCGGTGACGCGGACGTCCGCGGGCACGGTCGGCGCCTGCCCGTCGGGCCCGCCGGAGCCGCTGACCGAGAGCCGGTCCACGTTGGGGCCGCCGTTGGCGGTGGTGCCGGTCGCGCGGACGGTGTTGACCCCGGCGTTCAGCGACACCGTCAGCGCGGCGTCCGCCCAGGTGTCCCAGCTGCCGGTGCCGGGGAAGTCGCGGGTCTGGACGGCGGCGCCGTTCACCGCGACGGTCATCGGCCGGTTGACGGTCGTGCCGTTGGCGTACCTCAGCGTGAGGGTGTGCGTGCCGGCCTCGGCCACGTTGACGGACCACTCGATGTAGCCACCCACGGCGTTGACGTAGTCGACGAAACCGGAGCCGGTGTAGCCGGTGTGGTTGGTCGCCACCGAGGCTTCCGACAGCGTGGCGGCCTCGGCCTGGTACTCGGTCGCGGGCGCGTCGGCCATGGTGACCTCGAGGTAGTCGAGGTTGGGGTTGCCGCCCGAGGCCGTCGAGGTGACGCGGATCTTGTTGTCGCCCGCGGCGAGCGTGGCGGTCAGGGTGGAGGTGGCCCACGTGGTCCAGGCCCCGGTGGGGCCGAACGTCCGCCCGGCCGAGACGACCGTGCCGTTGACCGAGACGTCGGTGGTGCGGGTCGTGGTGGTGCCGTTGGCGTAGCGGATGGCGAGGGTGGCGGTGCCGGCCGCGGGCGCGTTCACCGTCCACTCGGTGTACGGGCCCGTGGCGTTGTCGCTGTTGACGAAGCCGGTGCCGGAGAACCCGGCGTGGTTGGACTCGACGACGCCCTGGACGTTGGTGGCGTTCTCGGCCTCGTACCGCACGGTCGCGGCCCGGGCGGGTAACGCGACCAGACCGGTGACGGCCAGGCAGGCGACGGCCAGGATGACGAGGCGGCGTAAGCGTGGGGGGTGCACAGGCGTTCCTTCCGTTCAGCGGACGTCTCAGGAGACGTCGAGGTAGTCGACGTTGGGTCCGCCGTTGGCGGTGGTGCCCGTCAGGCGGACGGTGTTGGCCCCGGCGTTCAGCGACACCGTGAGCGTGGCGTCCGCCCAGGTGTCCCAGTCGCCCGTGCCGGGGAAGTCGCGGGTCTGGACGGCGGCGCCGTTCACCGCGACGGTCATCGGCCGGTTCACCGAGGTGCCGTTGGCGTACCGGATGGTGACGCTGCGCGAGCCGGCCTCGGCGGCGTTCACGGTGAACTCCACGTACGAGCCGGTCACGTTGTCGGCGTTGACGAACCCGGTGCCGGAGAAGCCGGAGTGGTTCGACTCGGCGGCACCCTGGGAGATCGTCGCGTTCTCGGCCTCGTAACGGGTCGCGGCGCCGGCCGGCCGGGCGCGGATGAGACGGGTCTCCCCGGGGCGCAGGGTGGCGCTGTAGGAGGAGGCGACGGTGCCCTCGGAGGCGCCCGACCACAGGTTCGTGACGGCGGCCGGGCCGGTGAAGCCGGCCTGCGCCCAGGTGACGCTCACCGTGGAGTTGCCCGACGTGCCGGTGTTGTAGAGCGCGACGATGTAGTCGCCGTTGGTCTCCCGCTTGCGCCACACCTGGTTGACGCCGCTGTTGACGACGCGCTGGGCGGCCACGCCGTCCTGGTTGACCGCGATGAGCCGGTCGTTCTTCAGCATCGCCAGGTCGACGGAGGTGAGCGCGGTCAGGTCGGTGCCGAGCAGCAGCGGGCTGGCGACCATCGCCCAGTGCGTCATGTGCGAGCGGCGCTGGTCGGCGGTGAGCCCGACCTGGTCGCCGTTGCCGATCTGCAGCGAGTCGTAGTCGTTCCAGCCGCCCGGACCGGCGTACTGCTGCCAGGAGGCGGCCGAGTTGAACCGGCTGACGACGTGGGACCAGTCGGTGAGCGGGTAGCCGCTGCCGTTCGGGCCGGACCCGCAGTAGCACTCGACGTCGCCCTGGGTGCGCCAGCTGTTGGCCAGCCGCTTCCAGGTGGTGGCCTGGGCGATCGGCAGGTTGTTGGAGAGCGCGAAGTTGATCGGCCGGCCGGTCTGGCGCAGCGCCTTGTCCCACGCCTCCACGTCCGCGACCGTGGACGCGTCCGCGCCGTCGATCTTGAGGTAGTCCACGCCCCACGAGGCCATCTGATCGGCCCACGAGTTGATGAACGCCTGCGCGCCGGGGTGGGAGTACTTGAGCCGGTACATGTTCTTGCAGTTGTAGTTCTTGTGGGTCTGCGAGGTGTCCGCGATGTCCTGCGCGTGGTACGACGTGCCCTCGATCGGCTTGTTGGCCGTGACGGCGTTCTTCGCGATGCCCGGGGTGACGTAGAAGCCGAACTTCAGCCCCTTGGCGTGCACGTAGTCGGCCAGCGCCTTGATCCCGGACGGGAACTTGGCGGTGTCGACCGCCCAGCGGCCGTAGTCGTCGACGACGAAGCCGTTGGAGTCGCACTTCTGGTAGAAGTCGTCGAGGTTGACGTAGACGTAGCCCTTGTCGGCCAGCCCGCTGCTCACCAGCGCGTCCGCCTGGGCTTTCATCTTGGTCTCGTCGGGCCAGCGGCGGACGAAGCTCCAGCTGCTCCAGCCCATCGCGGGCCTGATCGACAGCCCGTTGTCCGAGGCGGCGGCCGGTGCCGTGGGCAGGGTGAGGCACGTGGCGGCCAGCGCCAGTGCCGCGACTAACGCCCTCATGAGGCGCCTCCCGTCGTGACGTCGATGCAGTCGAGGTTCGGGTTGCCGCCGTCGGTCGTCGCGGTGACCCGCAGCGTGTTGGCCCCGGCGTTGAGCGGGACGGTGAACGTGTCGGTCGCCCAGGTGGTCCAGGCGCCGGTGCCGGGGTAGTCGCGGTTCTGGGCGGCGCCGCCGTTCACGGTGACGGCCGCCGGGCGGCTGGTCGTCGTCCCGTTGGCGTAGCGCAGCGCGATCGTGGCGGTTCCGGCCGCGGGCGCGTTGATCGTCCACTCCGTGGAGGAGCCGGTGACGTTGTCGCCGTTGACGAAGCCGGTGCCGGAGTAGCCCGCGTGGTTGGACTCGACGACGCCCTGCGAGATCGTCGCGTTCTCGGCCTCGTAGCGGGTGCCGGTGGAGCCGCCGCCGCCCGCGTACTGGCCGCCGACCCACGCCTCGTCCACCCGCCAGCGGGCGACGCCGTGGTGCCCGGTCTTGGAGAGCCGGACGTAGCGGGCGGTGACCCCGCTCAGGTCGATGAACTGGACGCCGCGGGCGTTCGGCACGGTCCCGGTCTTGACCGCGCTCCCCCAGGTCGAGCCGTCGTTGCTGACGTGCACCTGGTAGCCGGAGATCCGCGCCGACCCGGACGACGGGTAGACGGTGGAGTCCTCCCGCTGGTTGAACGCTAGATACTGGACGGGCTTGGCGGACCCCAGGTCGAAGGTGAGCCGCGCGGGCTCGGCGGCGTCGCTGTCCCAGTAGGTCAGGTAGTTCCCGTCGCCCGCCGCCGCCGCGCCGTGGCCGCTGGTGGACGAGCTCGCCGACAGCGTGACGCCGGTGTAGATGCCCTGACGGCCGCTGGTGACGACCTTGAAGACGGTGTCGTACTGGTCCCAACCGGAGATCCCGCTGAGCGTCAGCGTGCCGCCCGACTGCGTGAACGCGACCGGCGCGCCCGTGCGCAGGTTCGTCACCGAGCCGACCCGGTAGCCGTTGTCACGCAGCGCCAGCGTGCTGCCGGACGGCGGCGTGATCACGTGGATGTAGTGCCGGTTGGGGTCGTCCTTGGCGACGGTGGTCACGCCGTGCGCGCCGTTGTTCCAGAAGCCCGGCTTGAGCCCGCCGAACATGTAGCCGCCGCCTTCCGTGCCGCCGAGCGACTCCCAGATCTCCTCCAGGTACGTGTTCGCGAAGTTGTTGAAGCTGACCTGCTGGGCGGGGAACTTGCCGTTGACCATGGCGGTCTCGGCCATCAGCGCCTTGATCGACGACCCCGCGTTCGTGATGAGCCGCCCGAGCGTGAGCTTGCGGTCCACGGCCTGGTCGGAGCCGCCGTACCACCAGGGGCCGCCGGTGGGCAGCTTGAAGTCGGCCTCGATCAGCCGGGGCAGCGCCGTGTAGACCGCCTGCGGGTAGTCGTACGACGGCGTCATGCCGGTCTTCTGCTCGTTGCTGATCATGTCCATGATCGGCGTGTCTTCGTTGTTGTTCGAGATCGTCATGTCGGGGCGCTGCTGGTAGATCTTGGCGTAGAGGTCGTTGCGCTCCCAGTAGGCGTTGTCGTTGTCGATCCAGAACCCGGCGAGCTTGGGATAGCGCTGCATCTGCTCGAAGAACTGCAGGTAGCTGAACTCGCCGAACCCGTCGCGGGTGGTCAGGTCCACGTCGTGGCCGACGTAGCTGGAGAAGGCCGAGGAGTTGAGCCACGACCCCGACGACAGGCCCTCGTTGTGCCACTGCGGGTCGTCGGTCATGTAGTTGATGACCTTCAGGCCCTGCGCGTCGGCGGCGTCGATCAGCTCGCCGAGGAAGTCCCGCGTGGTGCGGCAGGAGCCCGGGATCGCCGACGGGTACGGCCGGGCGTAGCCGAGCCGGCTGTGGAAGGTGGCCAGCACGATGTACTGGGCGTGCAGCTTCTTGGCCTCGTTCACCCAGTAGGAGGCGCTCCAGCCGCCGTTGGTGACGTCGGCCTCCCACGCGCTGCAACTGGTGTGCTGCGGCGAGGTCCGCTCGCCCCAGTGCAGGAAGAGGCCGGCGATCGAGTTGCGCAGGAACGCCTGGCGCGGGTGCTGCAGGTCGGCCCGCGCCGGGAGGGCGGTGAGCAGGCCGAGCAGGAGCGCCAGGACGGCGAGCGTCGCCGTGCGTCTCATGGTGCGCCTCCTAGGATCCGGGGTTGAACGCGGGGTCACTGCTGATGGCCACCCGATCCAGGCGGGCGCCGTCCTCGCGGTAGGCGAAGGTGATCGTGCGCGCTCCGGCCGCCAGGTCGTACGTGACGGGCAGCTTGGCCCAGTGCCAGGAGGTGCCGATCGGGATGTTGTTCCAGTTCGTCCACGAGCCGGTGCCCGAGCGCACCCAGAACGAGTCGTCGCCGTCGTTGGCGGCAATCACGCGGGCCCAGACGGCGAACGTGCCGTCGTGCTCGACCGTGAACGGGATCGTCGTCCAGCCGGTGGAGGGCGCGCTGGACTTGCTGTTGTTGCCGGCGGCGACGGTCACGTACGAGCCGCCGGACGCGGCCTGGTCGGCGGCCGTCTGCATGGGGGCGGTGACCGTGCCCGCCTCCGCCTCCGCGTACAGGCTGTCGGGGGTGCCGGGGACGGGTGTGGAGTTGGTGGCGCGCACGCGCAGCGCGCCGCCGGAGGTGTCGGCGCTGTCGCGCACGGCGTAGCCGCTGACGCCGCTGAACCCGACGTCGTAGGCGCTGCCGCTGCCGCGCTGCGCGACGACGCCGTTCACCTGCACGTCGGAGGCGTCGTCGGCGATCGCGTAGGGCCGGTTGTCGTTGTCGTCGAACCGGGTCTCGCCGTTGAGCGTGATGCCGGTGGCGTGCCTGATCCAGTAGCCGTACGAGGGGCGCGCGCCGTAGTCGCGCGGCGGGTAGGTGGTGAGGAACTCGCCGGGCACCCGGGTGGCCTCCGAGGCGGGGTGGCCGCCGGGGACGGTGAGGTCGACGTTCTGGAACGTGATGCCGGGGCCGAGGTCCACGGACGGCGTGCCGGTCAGCGTGCTGGTGTAGTCGGAGGCGCCCACGGTGCTCGTGACGACGGGCGCGGTCAGGTTGGTCCCGGTCACGTTGGAGATGGTGATATTTCGGATCCGTCCGGCGGGGGGCGAGCCGGGGCAGCGCTTCCGCTCACCGATCTTGAAGAAGAACGGCGACGTGGTCTTGGTGAGCGTCACGTTGTCGTAGTGGACGTCCTCGATGATCGCCCCGTCCATGGACACGATGCCGATCCCGGCCTTGCCCGCCCCCAGCACGGTGATGTTCTCGAACCGGAAGTCGCGGAAGCTCCCGCAGGTCTCCGACCCGAACTGCAGCGCGTTGTTCTCGTGCGAATAGACGGTGGTGTCGCGCACGCGGACGTTCTGGCTGGTGTAGGTGTGGCCGAGCGCGTAGTCGCTCTTGAACACCAGGGCGTCGTCGCTGGCCTCGATGCGGCTGTCGGTGACGGTGACGTTCCAGCTGTTGATCAGGTTGATGCCGTCGCGCACGCCGCTGCTGGAGTTGATCGTCTTGAGCTTGTCGATCGTCACGTCGTGGCAGCCGTTGATCAGGGCGGCGAAGTGGCCGCCGCGCCGGAACGTGACGCCTTCGAGGCTGACGTTCGAGCACTCGGTGAGGGTCAGCGCCTTGTCGGCCTGGCCGGAGGACGGGTTGCCGGTGATGAGGTTGCCGTCGCCGTCGATCGTGCCGGTGCCGGTGATGTGGAAGTCGGTGATGCCGCTGCCCCACATGAGCGAGTTGTGGAAGTGGCTGTGGCCGTAGTCCTGGTAGTCGTCGTTGGGGTTGGACTCGGCGGCGTCCATGCCGCTGCTCGCGGCCAGGAGGGTCGCGCCGGAGTCGAGCCTGAGCGTGACGTTGGACTTCAGGTGGATGGTGCGGGCCCGGTAGCGGCCGGAGGGGAGGACGACGGTGCCGCCGGGGGCCGCGCTGGCGGCGTTGATGGCGCGGTCGATGGCGTCGTCGTCGTTGGTCGAGCCGTTGCCGGTGGCGCCGTAGTCGCGCACGTTGAACTCGGCGAGCGCGTGCGCCGGGTTCACCGGGAGGGGGGCGGCTCCGAGCAGGGCGAGGGCGCACACCAGCAGGGCTCGGGCGAGCGGTTTCATGGCTGGAGCTCCACGTAGTCGAGATTGGGCAGGCCGCCGGCGGTGGTGGCGGTGAGCCGGACGGCGTTGGTGCCGGGGACGAGGGGCACGGTGACGGAGGCGGACACCCAGGTGGTCCAGGCGCCGGTGCCGGGGGCGTTCACGGCGGATCCGGCGGCGGCGCCGTTGACGGTGACCGCGAACGGCCGGTTGGTGCTCGTGCCGTTGGCGTACCTGATCGTGAGGGACCTGCTGCCGGCCGCCGCCGCGCTCACCGCGAACTCGACGTAGGCGCCGGCCACGTTGTCGGTGTTGACGAAGCCGGTGCCGGAGTAGCCGACGTGGTTCGACTCGGCGGCGCCCTGGAAGATCACGGCGTCCTCGGCCTCGTACCGCGTCCCGGCCGGCGGCTGGGTGTTGGAGATGTCCTTGCCGTTGACACTCACCCGGGACAGCACGAGGTTGTCGACGTTCGACGCGGTCGGCGTGGCCGTCGTGATCCCGGTGAACGTGCTGTTGGAGATCGTGACGTTCTTGATGTGGTCGGTCGGGCGGCCGTCCAGGTCGTACGCCTGCGCCGCGCCGTCGATCGTGAGGCCGTCGGCGGTGAAGTTCTGCACGACCGGCGGCAGGGAGCCCGAGGTCTCGTAGTTGAGCGTGACGTACAGGGCACTGCGCTCCAGGTCGTGGCCGGTGATGCGGCGCAGGTGCACGCCGTCCACGAAGCCGCCGCGGTTGAAGCTGGTCTTGACGTAGAGGGCGTACTTGACCGGGTAGCGGCCGGGGAAGTCGGGCGCGTTGCACTCGCAGTCCTCGGCGAACACGTCGCGGACCCCGCCGGACATCTCGCTGCCGATGGTCACGCCGCCCCACCTGCCGCTGAACTTGCAGTTCTGGATCACGATGTTCTGCGAGGGGCGGTTCACCCGGCGGCCGTCGCGGTCGCGGCCCGACTTGATGGGGACGCAGTCGTCGTTGGTGTCGAACTTGCAGCCGGTGATCAGCACGTCGGTGCAGGAGTCGGGGTCGCAGCCGTCACCCTGGGAGTTGGTGGAGTAGAAGGTGACGTTCCGGACGGTGACGTTGGTGCAGTAGACCGGGTGCAGGGTCCACATCGCCGGGTTGCGCAGGTTGACGCCTTCGACGAGCACCGCCGTGCAGTTGTAGAGGCCGATCATGTTGGGCCGCAGCTTGTGGCCGCTGCCGAACTGGCGCTGCGCCACCGGGTGGTCGTCCGCGCCCCAGGAGCGGAGCTGGTCGCGGTCCGCGCCGCCGCTCCCCCACGACGACCAGTCACCGGCGGGCGCGTTGCCGTCGATCGTGCCCGTGCCCGTGATGGCGACGTTGGTCTGGCCGTTGGCGTAGATGAAGGGCGAGTAGTTGTAGCACTCGATGCCCTCCCAGCGGGTGAGCACCGTCGGCAGGTAGGACCCGGGGTCCGTGCGGAACCTGATGGTGCCGTTCACCTGGAGGTTGACGTTCGAGAGCAGGTGGATCTTGCCGGTGCGGAACGTTCCTGACGGCACCACCACGCGGCCGCCGCCCGCCGCGTTGCACGCGGCGACGGCGTCGCGGAACGCGGCCGTGCAGTCGGTGGAGTTGTCCGGCTTGGCGCCGTAGTCGGTGATCGTGAACGTGCGGTCGGGGAAGGTCGGCGGGACGATCCTGGCGAGGATCTCGGGCACCCGGTCCCACGGCGACGCCGCCGTGGGGGTGGCGGTGGCTGTGGCGGTGGCGGTGGCGGTGGCGGTGGCCGAGCCCGCCGCACCCGGGGCGACGGACTCGGCGTACGCGGGCCCGCCCGTGGTGCCGGTGCCGACGAGGAGCACGCCGCCCGCTCTGATCAGGTCGCGCCGGGAGATCGTCACTGGACCACCTCCAGATAGTCGAGGTTCGGGCAGCCGCCCGCCGTGGCGGCGGTGAGGCGGATGGTGTTGGCCCCGGCGGCGAGGTCGGCGACCACGCTCCGGGACGCCCACGTGGTCCAGGCACCGGTGCCGGGGAATGACAGGCCGGAGGCCACCACCCGGCCGTTGACGGCCAGGTCCGCGGGGCGGTCGGCGCCCGTGCCGTTGGCGTACCGGACGGTCAGCGTGGCGGGACCGGCCGCGGCGGCGGTGTGCCGCCACTCCACGTAGGCGCCCGCGGCGTTGTCGGTGTTGACGAACCCGGTGCCGGAGAACCCCGCGTGGTTCGACTCGACGACGCCCTGCGAGATCGTGGCGTTCTCCGCCTCCAGCCGGGTGGCGGTGGCCTGCACCTGCTTGTACGCGCGCATGTCGCGCAGCAGCAGGTAGCAGTTCTGCAGCGAGCCGGAGGTGTCGCCGAGCGAGCGGTAGATGCCCCACTTGGGGCGGACCCGGTCGCCGAGGAAGGTGTCGCCGGTCTTGGTGGCGTCCACGAGCGTGGCGCCGCCGCTGCGCAGGACCCACCGCACCGAGCCCGAGCCGCCGTCGCCGATCTTGATCTCGTACTCGGCGTCGATCCACTTGTCGTGCAGCGGCTCGAGCTCGGTGCGCCCCACCAGGGTGTCGGACTCGAAGATCTTGTGTTCGATGGTCTGGACGCCGTTCACGCGGCGCAGCGACGTGACGGTGATCGGGCTGGTGCCGGTGCCCGGCATCTTGGTCTGGCTGATGTGGGTGAAGGTCGTCGTCGCCTTCAGCGAGCTCGGGATGTACATCGAGTACGTGACCCGCCAGGTCTCCCCCGTCAGCCAGCGCAGGTAGCCGTCCGGGTTCCGGTTGCCGGTGACCTCCTGGCGCTGCCGGTCCGTCGACGTGTCACGGTCGGCGGTGTGCATGTTGAAGCGGAAGGCGTTGCCCTCGGCGTAGATGTGGGGCTGCCCGGCCGGATGCGAGTCGGCGCGGTCGTCCTCGATCGTCTCGAACGCGCCCAGCCCGACGGCGGCCGGGTCGGGCGCCCACATGAGCTTCCAGGCGGGGGCGACGGTCAAGGTGCCGGCCGAGGCGGGCCTGGCGGGCAGGGCGGGGGCGAGGAACGCGGCCCCCACCAGGGCCCCGAGCTGGCGACGGGTCACGCTCATTGGACCTCCAGGTAGTCGAGGTTGGGGCCGCCGTTCGCGGTGGTGGCGGTCGCCCTGACGGTGTTGGCGCCGGCGGCCAGCTGGGCGGAGACCGTCGTGGACTGCCAGGTGGTCCAGGCGCCCGTGCCGTTGAAGGGTTTGCCCGCCGCCACGACCGTGCCGTTGACCGCGATGTCCATCGCCCGGTTGGCCGTGGTGCCGTTGGCGTAGCGGAGGGTGAGCGTCGCCGTCCCCGCCGCGACGGCGTTCACGGCGAACTCGACGTACGAGCCGGCCACGTTGTCGTAGTTGACGAACCCGGTGCCGGAGAAGCCGGCGTGGTTGGACTCGACCACACCCTGCGAGATCGTCGCGTTCTCGGCCTCGTACCGGTTGCCCGGCGGCGAGCCCCCGTACAGGACGCCGTTGATGCGGACGTCGCGCAGCACGACGTTGTCGGCGTTGGAGAGCTGCGGGGCGGGGGTGTCGATCTGGGTGAAGGTGCTGTTGGCGATCGTGACGTTCCGGATGTGGCTGGCGGCGGAGCCCGACAGCTTGATCGCGAACGGCGAGCCGGCGATGTTCAGGCCGTCCACGGTGATGTTCTGGATGACCGGGTTCACGATCGGGCCGTTGCCGGGGCCGGTCAGGCTGTAGTTCATGTCGATGTAGAAGCCGCCCCGGTCGCACGGGCCGCCCGTCAGGTTGCGGACGTGCACGCCGTCGACCGTCCCGCCGCGCCGGTTGTTGGTCTTCAGGTAGAGGGCGTAGAACGAGTGGTAGCTGGAGCCGGCGAGGATGCGGTTGTTCTCGGCGAAGACGTTGCGGACGCCGCCGGACATCTCGCTGCCGACCGTGATCGCGCCCCAGCGGCCGTAGTAGGTGTTGTCGCGGATGACGATGTCGGTGGACGGCACGCCCACGCGGCGGCCGTCGGTGTCGCGGCCCGACTTGATGACGGTGCCGTCGTCGCCGGTGTCGAACGTGCAGCCCTCGATGAGCACGTCCGACGAGGATTCGGGGTCGACGCCGTCCACCATCGCGCCCCGGCTATAGATTTTGACCCGCCTGACCGTGATATTTCGGGATAAGACGGGGTGGATGGTCCACATCGCGGGGTTCCTGATGTCCAGGTCCTCGACGAGGATGTTCCGGCAGCCGTAGAACTGGATCATGTTCGGCTTGAGGAAGTGACCGTCGCCGAACTGCCGCTGCTCCACCGGCACGCCGTCCACGGCCTGCTGCTGCAACCGGTCCCAGTCCGGACCGCGCTGGTCGTCGAAGCCGAACCAGGGCCCGGCCGCCGCGTTCCCGTCGATCGTGCCGGTGCCGGTCAGGGCGATGTCGGTCTGGTTCCTGGCGTAGATGAAGGGCGAGTAGTTGAAGCACTCGATCCCCTGCCAGCGGGTGAAGACCGTCGGCAGGTACGAGCCCGCGTCCGATCTGAACCGGATGGTGCCGCCCGCCTCGACGTGCAGCCGCACGCCGGACAGCAGGTGGATCTTGCCGGTGCGGAACTTGCCGGTGCCGGGCACGAGCACCGTGCCGCCGCCAGCCGCGTTGCAGGCCGCGATGGCGGAGCGGAAGGCGGCCGTGCAGTCGGTGGAGTTGTCCGGCTTGGCACCGTAATCAGTGATCGGGAACGTGCGGTCAGGGAAGGTCGGCGGCACGATCCTGGCCAGGATCGCGGGCACCTGGTCCCAGGGGGAATCGAGCGGCTGGGCCGTGGCGGGGGGCGGGGGGGCCCCCCCCCCCCCCCCCGGGCCGGGCGGCCGGCGTTTTTGAACGGGCCGGTGGGGGGGTTGGAAGGTTGGGGCGGGGGGGGGTTTAGGGGGGCGCGCGCTT
>NZ_JBSFTC010000303.1:0-12569 GCF_053590415.1 Nonomuraea sp. NPDC003201 | reverse complement strand
GGCGCGAGCGGCCCGCCGCCCGCCGCCGGATACCACAGGCTGATCATCAGTTCCCGGTACGCCTTGGCCGTCAGCAGCGGATCGGGCCGCGAGCGGTCCACCAGCCGCATGGCCACGGTACCGACCGGGTACGGGCCGCCGGGCGCGGGCAGGCTCACCCCGATCGGGCTCGCGGCACCGGCACCGGCACCCGCACCGGCGTCGGCACCGGCGCTGGACGCGGGCAGGGAGACCGCCAGCACCAGCACGGCCAGCCCGGCGACCCTGCCCGCCACCTTGCCCGCGACGCGGCTCGCGACGGTGCTCGCCACCTTGCCCGCGGCCTTGCCTGCGACCGTGCCTGCGGCTTTTGCGACGGCGGATGCTGGGCTCTTGGGGACGGCGGACGAGCCGGTGGCCTGGGCGCTCATGGCCAGATCCAGATTTTTCGTGACAACGGACATGCGAAAGCTCCTCCATCGGAAAAGGGATGTCCGACAGGCTGACACCCGGCACGCCCGCGGGACAGCGGCGGAGGTAGCACGCGCACCTGCGACTTTCGGATGACGGTCATCCCCGAGGACGAGCGGGAGCGAACCCGCAGGACAACTAGGGTGAACCGCATGAACCCAGCCGACCGTCTGGCGGCCCGCCTCACCGCGCTGAGCCGATGGTCGACGTTGCCCGCCGACGCGCTGCTGGCCGCCGCGCTGTTCCTGGCCACGCTCGGGCCTGGCCAGGTGCTGTCGGGTCCCCCATGGCTGCTCGCGCTGCAGACCGCACTGGTCGCGCCACTGACCTGGAGACGGCGCGCTCCGATGACGGTCCTGGGCGCGATCGGCCTCGCCGCCGCCGTCCAGTGGGCGCTGGACGTACAGCTTCCCGCCGACGCCGCCCTCCTGGTGGCCCTGTACACGGTCGCCGCGCACCGCCCGTGGCGCCACACCCTGCCGGCGGCGCTCGCGGTGCAGACAGGGGTGCTGCTGGCCGCCGCCCGCTGGGCGCCGCCCGGCCAGTTCCCCTTCACGGTGGCCGCGCTGAGCGCGATGGCGGCCGCCGCCCTCATGGCCGGCCTGTGGATGCGGGTACGGAGGGCGTACGTGACCTCCCTGGAACGCGACCGCGAGCAACGGGCTCGGCTCGCCGTCGCCGGAGAACGCGCACGGATGACCCGCGACATGCACGACATCGTCACCCACAACCTGTCGGTCATGGTGGCGCTGGCCGACAGCGCCGCCTACGTTCGCCACAGCGCGCCGGACCGGGCCGCGGCGGCGATGGAGCACATCGCCGCGACGGGACGCCAAGCCCTGCAGGACATGCGCCGCACCCTGAACACCGGCCACGCCACCTCGGACGAGGACTGCCTCGACGAGATGCTTCAGCCCGCGCCCGGGATCGCCGAGCTCGCTCCGCTGGCCGAACGGATGCGCGCGGCCGGGCTGGCGACGGGGGTCCGGGTGGCCGGTGACGCCGGGGCGGTGCCCGCCGCCGCCCAGCTGACGATCTACCGGCTGGTTCAGGAGGCGCTGACGAACACGCTGCGGCACGCCTCCGGGACCCGCGCCGAGGTACGGATCGACGTGTCGTCGCGCCGTGCCGAGGTGGAGGTCATCGACGTTCGCGAGCCGGTCGTCCCTGGCGACCCCGGGCTCGTCGACGCCGGGCCTCTCGACGCCGGGCCCGACGCCCCCAGGCCTCTCGACTCCGGGACCTGGGTGTCGGGGCCCCGCTCCGGGCCCCGGGGCGATGCGCGCGGGATCGCGGGTATGCGGGAACGGGTGGCCGCCTACGGCGGGACCCTGGACGCCGGGCCGGTGGCGGGCGGCGGATGGCGGGTGCTGGCCGTGCTGGACCTGGGAGCGCCACGATGATCCGGCTGCTGATCGCCGACGACGAGTCGCTGCTGCGGATGGCCTTCCGCATGGTCTTCGAGGCCGAGCCGGACATGGAGGTGGCCGGGGAAGCGGACGACGGCGAGCAGGCGGCCCGGCTGGCGCGGCACCTGCGTCCGGACGTGGTGCTGATGGACGTGCGCATGCCCGGCCTGGACGGCATCGAGGCCACCCGCAGGATCGTGCGCGACAGCCCGCGCTCGCGCGTGCTCATCCTGACCACCTTCGACCTGGACGAGTACGCCTTCGCGGGGCTGAAGGCCGGAGCGGCCGGGTTCCTGCCGAAGAACACGCGGCCACCGGAACTGTTGAGCGCGATCCGCAACGTCGCTGCCGGAGAGGCGGCGCTGTCGCCGCGTGTCACCCGACGCGTGCTGGAGAGGTTCGCGCCGCAGATGGCGCCGGGGCCCGCCGAGCGGGACGAACGGCTGGCTCAGCTGACCGCGCGCGAGCACGAGGTGCTGGTGCAGGTGGCGCGCGGGCTGTCCAATGCCGAGGTCGCCGCGGCGTTGCACCTGGCGGAGGCGACGGTCAAGACGCATCTGAGCCGCGTACTGGTCAAGCTCGGGCTGCGCGATCGCGCCCAGGTGGTGGTCTTCGCCTACGAAATCGGCCTCATCCGCCCCTCCACCCCCGACTTCTGACCACCCCGCCCGAACCACCGTTCACATGGAGGCGGGGTGGAGCCAGGAGGAAGGCCCGTAGACGCAGCGACTCCAGGCGTCACGGCGCTCACAGCGCGGCTGGCCAATTCCGCGAACGGACGCTGCCCCAGCCGGTCCCCGCGCGGTCGGCAAACTCTGCGAACGGCCACTGCTCCGGCCGGTCACCGCGCGGTCGGCCAACTCCGCGATGGCGGCGGCCACCGCCTCCTGTGCGCCTGCCTGGCCGCGGGCGGCGATGCTGCCGAAGAAGCCGGATGAGCCGCCCGCCGGTCGCTGACGCGCAGCACCGGGGCGAGGTCCTGCCGCCGGTCGGGGCCGGCACAAGGCCGTCGCTGCTCAATGGCAGCGCATGTCGAACCCCGGTTCGTGATATCCGTCGAAGAACTCCACGATGACGCCCTTGAACCCACCCCGCCATGATCCGCTCGGGTTGACGTACACGGTGCCGGAGAGCGCGCGGCCTTCGACCCCCTCGATCGCGGCGAACTCGTAGTAGCGAGCGATCTCGGCGTCCGGCAGCTTGGTGAGTAGGGACATGCGGACCAGATAGTCGCAATGATTGCTGTTGCCCGACTGAAGACCCACCGTGCCCTCTACGCCGCGATCACCTGGCTCCGTGTCGGGCGGGAGCGGGAACATGCTCACCCGCTCCTCCAGCCGGGCCAGCTTCTCGTCGTTCCGCCACTCGGGGACCTTGAACACCAGGACGTAGGCGACGACGCAGGCAAGGAGACCCAGGCACACATAGAACGGCCACCTGCTCCGCTGCTTCGGTAACCCCTCCGGGACCGCCTCGGTCAGCACCATGCCATCCTCCAGCGCGTTCGTAGAGTGATCGCCATTGAACAACACGGACCGGTGAGGGGGGTACGCCCTCATGCTCTCCGAGGCCCACTGGGAAGATGTGGAGGTCGTCCCCTCAACGGAAGAGAATCCTCAGCATGGCCGTCATCCACCGCACCGACCTCAAGCCGACCAAGCTGGAACTGCTCACCTCCTGGCTACCCACCCGGCCGTGGTACCTGGGCGGAGCGGGCGAACCGGAATTGGCCAAGGCCGGTGGCTTCCGGCTGGACGACCCCCAGGGTGAGGTCGGGATCGAGTTCATGGTGGTCACGGACACCTCGGGCACCCAGCCGATCAACTACCTGGTACCGCTCACCTATCGCGGTGCCCCGCTCGACGGGGCGGAGCACGCCCTCGTCGGCACCATGGAGCACGGGGTGCTGGGGCGGCGCTGGGCCTACGACGGCTGCCACGACCCGGTGCTGGTCGCCCAGCTGCCGGCCCTGATCGAGGGCCGGGTCCAGGCCCAGGACCAGAACACCAGCGACACTCCCGACCGGGAGGTCACCCGCTCCTACCTCGGTGGCAGCCCCGCCCCCACGGACTTCTCCGCCACTGCCGTCGACGACCACGAGGGCACTGAGCTGCCCGCACCGGACGGCACGACCCTGCGTTTGCACCGGGTCCTGCGTCCCGCACCGGACGACGCGCCTCTCCTTCCGCCGGAAGCGACTGGCCACGTCGCCGGGTCCTGGCGGATGCCGGATGGCACCCGCGCGCAGGGCCTGTTCGTGGTCTTGCACACCGGCCCTCGTGCCTGAGGAACGCCGCGATCGCGCGTGGAGCCGCACGACTGCCCGCCGGTACCCGTACGGATCTGGCGCGGCTGGTAGTTCTACAGAAGGCGCCCGTAGTCGGAGGCGGCATGCTCTGAGTCATGCAAAACGTGGAGATCTGGAGTGAAGAGTTCGGCGCCGCCACCGACGAGCCGGTTCTGCTGGTGATGGGTTCGATGTCGCAGGGGATCCTGTGGCCGGATGAGTTCGTGGGCCGGCTGACCGCTGGTGGCCGTCGGGTGGTCCGGTATGACCACCGTGACACCGGCAGGTCGGCGACGGTGGATTTCGAGAAGGAGCCGTACACCTGGGACGCCATCAAGGACGACGTGCTGCGGGTGTTGGATGCGCATGGTCTGGGGAGTGCGCATCTGGTGTGTCATTCGGCGGGTGGTCTGTTGGGGCAGTTGATCGCGGTGGAGCGGCCGGAGCGGGTGCGTTCGCTGACGGTTATCGGTTCTTCGCCGCTCGGTGGGGGTGAGGGGATGGTGATCATGCGGGCGTTGATGGGTCAGCCGCAGCCGGAGGGGAGTTTGCCGGAGCCGGTGCCGGAGTTCGTGTCCCACTATCAGGGGTTGATGGCGAGTCCGCCGCCGGCCGATCGGCGGGAGCGGATCGAGGCGATGATCGCTGAGCAGCGGGTGCTGCACGGTACGGGGCTGCCGTTCGATGAGGACGCTGCCCGCCGGCTGCAGGAGCGTATCTACGATCGGGCCCGGAACTTGGACGCGGTGGTGAACCATCGCCTGGCCGCGATGGCTCAGCCGGACTTCGAGCCGGTGGGTGTGCTGGATCGGGTGAAGGCGCCCACGCTGGTCATCGAGGGCACTCACGAGCCGGCCAAGCCGGGTCATGGCGCGATCATCGCCGAGGGGATCCCGGGGGCGCGGTTGATGATGGTCGAGGGGATGGGGCACACGCTGCCGCCGGAGGTGCACGAGGAGCTGGCGGCCGCCATCCTCGCGCACACCTCCGAAGTCAGGACGTGAGCCGCCCGCTCGGCACGACCACGTACTGCCGCAGGTACAGGTCCCGGAAGCTCACCGGGCCGCGCGGGCCGGGCACCCGGTCGATGTTGATGCCGGTCTCCGGCAGCCGCAGCAGCTTGAAGCCGTCGAGGAGCCGGGTGGTGGAGTTCCAGAACACCCCGGAGCCGGCGTAGGCGTCGATGAACTCCGCGGCGGCGGCCGGATCCTCGGTCGCGACGGCGGCCGCCAGCCCGGAGGTCTCCTCGTTGGCGATCCGGGCCGCGTGCAGCGGGCCGTCGGCGGCGTCGACGGTCACGGTGGCCGCGCGCTCCGGGTCGAGCGACCACTCGTACCCGCGCGGGTGGGCGTGCGGGGGCAGTGACGCGCCGATGCCCAGGCGGTCCAGGGCCTCGAGGACGCCGGGCAGCCGCTCGTCGTAGCAGGACCGGTCGATGAGCAGCAGGTTGAGCCGGTTGCACACGCCCAGCCGGTCGAGGCTGCCGGTGATGAGCCGGTGGACGGTGTCGTCGTCGGCGGCCGAGTGGATGTAGAGCACGCCGCCGCCGTCGGCGTGCGCGAGGGTGCGCACGCCGTGCCGGGCGGCCTCGCGGCCGAGGTCGCGGGTGCTGTCGCCGCTGCCGCGCAGGATGACCAGCGGGATGAGCTCGGGCAGCGACACCAGCTCGTACGCCGCCGAGCGGTCCTCGCTCGGCACCAGCTGGACGGCGTCCGGGTCGAGGCCGGCGTCGGCGAGGGCCGGTGCGATCACATGCTCCACGATGGCCCGGGACGAGCGTAGCGCGGCCGAGCCGGTGCGCAGGACGCCCGCGTTGCGTGATTTGAGGAACTGCGAGGCGATGTCGAGGGTGACGTTGGGGCGTGCTTCGAAGTTCGCGCCGATCACGCCGACGGGCCGGCGGCGTTCCAGCAGGGTCAGGTCGTCCGGGCGCTCCTCGAGGACCTTGTCGCGGGGCTCGTGCGGCACGTCCGCCAGGGTGCGGAGTTCCGCCGCCATGCCGTCCAGCCGTGCGCCGGTGAGGCGCAGGCGGTCCTGGAGGGCGGGTGACATTCCGGCGGAGACGGCTGCGGCGAGATCCTCCTCGTTGGCGGAGACGAGGGTGCCTCGTGCGGTGCGCAGCCGCTCGGCCATGCCGCGTAGCGCGGTGTCGATGGCGGCGTCCGTCGCGCGTTCGAGAGCGGGAGAGCTCTGTCGGGCCCGGATCGCGCAGGTGCGCACCGCGTTGTCGGTGGAGCTGGTCAAGGGCGTCCTTTCGCCGGTGGGGCGCGGGGGCGAGGTGCAGTAGATCGTAGCATTGTTCAACAATCCCCTTATTGAACGCCTACGAGTACCGGCCACCCGCCCTGCCGGGTGAAGGTCGCGGCGGTGGGCATACGGAGTTCGAGCCGTTCCCCCCGGGACCTGGCCAGGAGGCGGAAGTCGCCGAGGAGGCGATCGCCCACCGTCACGGAGCGGTCGACCCGCAACGACTCCAGCACCCACATGTGGGCGTCGAAGATCTGCTGGACGGTGAACTCCGCCTCCCGTCCGTTCGGGATCAGCTCGGTGAGCAGGCGGGTCTTGAGGGAGTGGACGTAGGCGATGGCGTTGCCGGGCATCTTGGCGGCGATCGCCGGGTTCTTGGGGATGACCATGGCCATGCCCTCGCCCTTTTCGTTGAACGCGGTCTGCACGCGCGGGTCGTTGCGCCAGAAGCGCTGTTCGAGGATGTGGTCCACCTCGTACAGGTCGCCCCGGCCGCGGTTGAGCTTGGCCAGGGTCCGGTAGTCCTCGACGCGTCCGGCGAGCCGGTCGTAGTGCGCGATGTCGGCGGCGCTGAGCCGGCGCAGCCGGCTGTCGGTCTGCTTGGCTCGTTTCAGTGTTTCGGCCCAGTCGGTGCCGAGTTCGCTCTCCAGTTCCTTGATGAAGCGGGATTTGCCTCGCTGGCTGAGCGCCCACGAGACCGGGTCGAGGCTCTGCGCGATTCCCCGGGACAGTTTCCTGTTGGTGAAGGCGTTGAAGCCGGCCGCCAGGCGGGGGTTGCGGAAGGTCTTGAAGTTGCTGGTCAGGAGCCGTTCCACGATGCGCCGGTCCAGCTCTCGCAGGTAGGCGTTGCCGACGAGGTCGTGGAAGCGCCTGAGCACCTGGTCCATCGAGAGCTTGCCCGCCGCGAAGCGGGTGAGCGTCCGGGTGAGGTCGGTCGCGCCTTTGACGTCGATGCTCCCGACGGCCTCGAGGAACTCGCGTTCGGCGACGCGCCCGACTTCGCTGATCACGTCTTCTTCGAGCACCTTGGCGAGCTTGGTCGCTTTGAGCTCGGTTCGTACGGACTGCAGGACCGCGCGGGGCAGCGCCTTGGCGAAGGGCAGCGCCGACAGCACGCCGTAGGCGAGGATCTGCGTGCCGGTCACCTCGTTGCCCCAGAAGTCCTTGCCGGTCGCGAGCTGGAAGGCGATCTGCGACAGGTCGTACAGGACGTTGATGTACGGGACGAACTGGATGGCCAGCTCGAAGAGGAAGATGAGCCCCTGGTGTTCCGGGGCGAAGTGGACCTCGACCTCCTTGGGCTGGAAGGTGGTGTTGTCGAGCACGGTTCCCTGCGGCGGGAAGCGCGGGATGAACGAGTCGTCCAGCCGCAGGGTCTGCACATCGATGAACCCGGCCATGTCCGGCGAGGCCGCCGCGTGCACGATCACGTTGTGCGTGTGCACGACGCGCACGACGACGCGGTCGCCGAAGATGTTGTCCTCGTCCTCGTGCGAATGGACGACGATGTCGTAGACGAAGGCCGCCGGTCTGCCGGCCTGCCGGTTGTCGATGTCGATGGTGACCACGTAGCCGTTGAGCACGTTCCTGATGACCACGCCGAGCGGTTTCGTCGTCACGTTGACCGTGATCGCCTGGGCGAAGAAGTCGCCCCGGCGGCCGGCCTCGTCGTCGGCGAAGGGGCCGACCGTGAACGGCTGGGGGAGCAGCCGCCACAGCTCGATGACGGACTGGTCGGGCTGGGGGATCAGGTCGTCGTCCTGGGGGCGGACGATCTCGACCAGGGGAGAGCGCGGGCCGAGCACCCCCAGGAGGTCGGCGGCCGTGCCGCCCATGCGTCTGGTGGTCACGGTGACCTGCCGGGCGAGCGCGAGCCAGATGACGGGGAAGGTCCGTTCCCCGGCGGGCGGCAGGTATCGCCAGGTGAAGGGCTGGTGGCCGGTCTGGTTCCAGGGCGGCGCGGTGAGCGTGATCTCCAAGGTGGCGCCGCGGACCGGGTCGGCGATGTCGGCGTGGAAGGTGAGTACGCCGCGCCCCTTTCCCGGCTCGACGTACCCGGTGAGCAGGGGGCCGGCCAGGATGGCCGGCGCTACGGGATCTGCCATGTCCTAGACCTCGACCCACTCCCCGTCGGAGTCCTGCTCCCAGCGGGGCAGCTGGTCGTCCTGGCGCAGCTTCAGCAGCGAGGTCGGCACCCGCACCAGCCACGGATCCCCCTGCGGGACCTCGGTGCCGGGCCGGTCGAGACGCTCGGCGATCTCGTCGGCGATGGGCAGGTACAGGGGGTTGGAGATGGTCGGCAGCGGGCCGCCGTTCCAGATCTCGCCGAAGGTGAGGAAGTGGTCGATGGCGCCCTCGAAGCCCTGCCGGGCCGGCACCGAGACCCGGCAGAACCCGGCGCGGAGGAAGTCGGCGAACGCCGGGTCCGGGTCGTCGAACCCGAGCCGCTCCTCCCACTGGTCCTTGCGTCCCCAGAAGTAGGGGTAGGTCACGAACGTCATGTGCTCCCACTCGAAGGCCTGCTCGAAGAAGCGCACGTACGGGCCCTCGCCGGCGGCCTCGAACACGTTGATCTCCGGGAGCCCGTTGGCGGGGGAGATCTCGATGGAGTCGAACAGGTCGTAGTGCTGGTCGGTCAGGATGCTGACGCAGTTCTTCTTCAGCTCCGTCTGCATGAGAGCGAGGTTGGCGGCCGGGTTGCGGCCCTGGATGTCCACGCCTGCCCGCAGCTGCAGCGCCGCCAGCTTCTCCTCGTAGTCGGCCACGGCCGCCTTGTGCGCCGTCTCCAGCTTGGCGTGGGTCTCCAGCCGCCACTTGTCCATGGCCCGGTCGGTGCGCTGGCACTTGACCTCGACGGCCACCGCGACCTGCGAGAGGTGGAAGGTGTCGATGCCCACGGCGACCGAGTCGCGTTCGTCGTCCAGCGAGGTGGTCCACAGCCAGTTGCCGTCGGGCATCCGGTGCGTACGCCGCCCGACCACGACGTCCACGGAGTTGTCGCTCTCCCAGATGTTGCGCACGACGCCCACGCTGGCGTACACGGCCCGGTAGCCCTCGTCGATGCTGATCTGGCCCGAGTGGTTGTAGTTGGTGTCGCTGTCGCCGCCGCCGGCCTTGAAGTCCAGCGACTTGGTCTTGAACAGCTCGGGAGGCGGCGCGACGTCGGTCGCGCCGGTCTGCTTGACCCAGTACTGGTAGTTGCTCTCGGTGATCTGGCCGGGGTTGAGCGGGAAGTCCGGCGGCTTGATCAGGTTGCGGGCGGCGGCGTTGGTCTGCTGCATGGCCGCGATGAGGAAGGCGGCGGGCTCGGGCACCATGAAGTCGAACATCGCCCGCAGCCCGTAGTTGAACATCTGGGCCTGGTAGACCTTGTTGACCCACTGGTAGACGCCCGAGACGTTCTGGGAGCTGCGGGTGTTGTCCAGTTCGTGGGTGTTCTTCTCGATGGTCTCGGTCGTGGTGGTCAGCTGGGTACGGGTCAGCACCCTTTCGGCGATCTTGCGTGACGTCCGCTCGGTGACGTCCTGCGAGAACGTGGCGGCCGACCGGGTGGCCTCCTGCTTGCTGCGCGCGATGGAGCCCTCGGCGCTGGCGGAGAACTCCACGACCGGGCCGTACCTGCCGGAGATGTTCAGCCCGGCCTTGAGCGCGACGTCCTCCTTGACCGTCTGCTCGGTCTCCCTGGTCATCTCGAAGCGGTCGGTGGTCTGCAGGTCCCGGTCCTCGCTGGTGTTGGTCTCCTGCTCGTTGATCGTGATCAGCTCGGTGGTGTCGCGGCGGCTGTGGTCGCGCACCTTGTGCTCGCCGCGCAGCACGTTCTCGATGTGCGCGACGTCGGCCGACTCGTACCCCGTCAGCTGCTGCTTGATCACGAGCAGGTCGGCGATGCCGGCCGGGGCGACCTCGCCCTTGGTGTGGGGGACGCGGCCGTCCAGCGGGATCGGCGGCAGCGGGACGGTGCCGCCGGTCCCGAGCGTTCCCCAGCCGGTCGTGACGGGGGTCTGCACGGTCACGAGCGCTTCGCCGACGCGCAGGAACGACTGGCGCACCGGATGTCCGGCGACCGCCTCCAGCTGGTTCACCGTCGCCGCCAGATCGGCTTCGAGGCGGTTGCTGAGCCGGTCGAGCGGCACGGCGGTCAGGTCGAGGCCGCGTTCGGTGAGCACCGTACGGGTGGCCTCGGACAGCTGCCCGCCGGCCGTCGGCAGGAGCACGAACCCGACCTCGGGCGTCGGGGTCGGCCGGAACTCCGTGCGGCCGCGCAGCACGGGAGCGGGCGTCTGCAGCAGGGACTGCGCCACCGGCGCGCTGACCACGTCGGAGGTCTCCGGCGTGTCCGTGCCCGTCTCCGCCGCCTCGCCGATGATCGGGGTCGGGGCCACCCGCTCGCGCAGGTTGCCGTGGAAGGCGCTCAGCGCGGTGGCCACGTTCGTCAGCCGTACCTGGTCCGGCGGCTGCACGAGGGCGCTGGTCGTCTGGGACGTCACGTGGAAGTGCTCGGCGTTCAGCTGGGCCAGCTCGCCCAGCGCCGTCCGCAGGTCCGCGTGCCGGGCCAGCAGGTCGTCGACCTCCTGGCGGCGCGCGGCCACCGCCGCCTCACGCCGGCCCCGTACCGCCTCCTCCGCCTCGCGGGTCGACAGCCTGGAGGTCAGGCCGAGGTCGAACGGCAGGCGGAGCGAGCGCCGCCGCCAGCGGCGCAGCTCCTGCAGGTCCTTGGGGAACTTGTCGTCGTCGGCGTGGCGCACGATGACCTCGGCCGTACGCAGCTGGCGGGCGAGCTGCTCGATGGGCCGCGCGTGCTCCTCCTGCAGCACCTTGATCGCCACGAGGCTGTCCTTGAGCCTCCTGACCGCGTTCCGAAAGTCCTCCAGGCCGGTCACCTGGTTCGGGCTCATCCCGAACACGTCGTCGATGGCCTGCCGCACCATCTCCGGTGAGGCGGACACGTCGACGTCCTCCATCTCGTCGAGGCGTCCGGTGAGCTGGTCGAGCTCGGCGCCCAGCGGGGTGTCCGCCGGGTCGCCGATGAACTCCGGCCCCGCCACGTACGCGGTGGCGGCCGCTTCGACGGCGGTACGCCGCTGGGCCGCCCCGACGGCCTCGCGCAGCGCCTCCTGGAACGGCGTGTCCTGGGCCAGCGGGATGCTGGGAGTCTCCGGGTCCTGGGCCACGGCCGGCCGGGTGAGCATCAATCGGAAGAGATTTTCCATGGGCTTGTTTTCCTCCGCCCCCGTGTTTCGAGGCGCCGCGTCCGTGCGGCGTCTCGTCTGTGCTGACTAAGGCGTTCCATGCCGTTCCGGGCGGGGACAGGACGGGTGCGACGGATCGGGCGTGGCACCGCGAACCCGTCGCTGGTGGACACGCAGGCCTACATCGCGGCCAACGACCGCATGATGGTCGTGGCGTTCCGCGGCACCCAGCCCGAGGAGCTGCGTGACTGGCTGTCGGACGCCGGCACGCTGCTGGCGCCGTACGCCGCCGGAACCGGCATGATCCACTTCGGCTTCTACCGCGCGCTGGACGTCGTGCATCCGGCATGCTGGACACGCTGGAGAACTGGCGCGCCGACGGGCAGTCGCTCTGGTTCGCCGGGCACAGCCTGGGCGGCGCCCTGGCCATGCTGGCGGCGGCGCTCACCTACTTCGAGGACCCGAGCCTGCTCGCCGACGGCGTCTACACCTTCGGCCAGCCCCGCACCTGCTGCCCGCTGCTGGCCGCCGCCTACGACAAGGCGTTCAGGGGCCGGATGTTCCGCTTCGTCAACAACCACGACGTCGTCGCCCAGCTCCCGCCCCCGCCGCTGTTCCAGCACGTGGCCGAGGAACGCCACTTCGACGCCAAGGGCAAGCTGCGGGAGAAGACGCCCCTGGCGGCGGGGCCGGCCGACCGGCTGAAGGGCCGCACCGCCGACCTGCTGGCGCCCGGCGGCGACGGCGTCCGCGACCACTTCATCGACGCCTACCTGGCGAACTTCGACGCCAACCTACGCTGAGCCCCGAGCCTCAGCCGGGGGACCGCGCATCGCGTAGCAGCAGGGCCGCCTGCACCCGGTTGGCGCAGTTCAGTTTGGCGAGGATGCGGCTGACGTAGGTCTTCACGCTGGCCTCGGTCATGTGGACGTGCCGGGCGACCTCGGCGTTGGACAGGCCCTGCGCCACCAGGGCGAGGACGTCGGC
>NZ_JBSFTC010000302.1:0-12607 GCF_053590415.1 Nonomuraea sp. NPDC003201 | reverse complement strand
CCGCGGTCAGCGGCGCGCCCTCGGCGGCCCGCCGCCCGGCGAGCCCGTGCAGGAACGCCCCGCAGGACGCCGCGTCGTAGCAGCTCAGCCCCTGGGCGAGCAGCGCCCCGGCCACCCCCGCCAGCACGTCGCCGGTCCCTCCGGTGGCCAGCCAGGCCGTGCCCGTGACGTTCGCCCGGACCGGCCGCGACTCCTCGGCCACCACCGTGGTGGAGCCCTTGAGCAGCACGGTCACGCCCAGCTCGGCCGCGGCCCGGCGGACGTGCTCCAGCCGGGCGGCCTCGATGGCGTCCCGGTCGGCGCGGATGAGCCGCGCCAGCTCCCCGGCGTGCGGCGTGATCAGGACGGGCGCCGACCGCCGCAGCAGCCCGCGGTCCCGGGCCACCAGCGTCAGCCCGTCGGCGTCGATCAGCACGGGCACGTCGGACGCCAGCACCTGGGCGGCCACCTCGTGCGCCCATTCCCCGGTGCCCAGCCCCGGCCCGAGCACCCACGCCTGCACCCGGCCCACGTCTTCGAGGGAGGGCCGGTCCAGCTCGGTGACCACGGCCTCCGGCCAGTGCGCGCGCACCTGGGCGACCGGCGCGCCGGGGCCCGCGTACCGCACCATGCCGGCCCCCGCCCGCAACGCGCCGCCCACGGCCAGCACGGCCGCGCCGGTGAACAGGTCGCTCCCCGCGGCGACGCCCAGCACACCCCTGCGGTACTTGTCGGACTCGTTGCCGGGCCGCGGCAGCAGGACGTCCACGTCGCCGCCGGTCAGCGCCGCGACGTCGGGATCGGGCAGATAGGCGCCGAGCCCGATGTCCACCAGCTCGACCGTGCCCGCGTGCTCGGCGCCGGGATCGACGAGCAGGCCCGTCTTGTACGCCCCCATGGTCACGGTCACCCGGGCCCGCACCGCGAGGCCCTCCACCCGGCCGCTGCTCGCGTCCACACCGCTCGGCACGTCCACCGCGACGATCGGCCCGCGGGCCGCGTTCGCCTCCTCGACGAGCGCCCGGTACGGCTCCCGCAGCGCCCCTGAGGCCCCGATCCCGACGAGCCCGTCGATGATCAGGTCCGCGCGCTCCAGGGCGTCACGCTCGACGACCTGGCCGCCGGCCTGCCTGAGCGCGGCGAGCCCGGCCTCGTGCGTCTTGGACCCGGCCAGGACGGCGCCCACCCACGCCCCGCGCCTGGCCAGCCGCTCGCCCGCGTAGAGCGCGTCACCGCCGTTGTCGCCGCTGCCGACGAGGAGCACGACGCGTTTGCCGTAGACCCTGCCCAGGAGGTCGGCGCAGACGGCGGCGAGCCCGGTGGCGGCCCGTTGCATGAGCGTGCCCTCGGGCAGCCGCGCCATCAGCTCGTGCTCGGCGCCCCGGATCTGGTCGGCGGTGTAGGCAGTCTTCACGATCCGAAGCTATCCCTCCGCGATCACGTAGGCCACGGCCACGCCCGCGTCGTGGCTGAGCGAGACGTGCCAGCGCTTGACTCCGAGGTCGTAGGCGACCTCCGCGGCCTTGCCGGTGATCCGCAGCTCGGGCTTGCCGTGCTCGTCGCGGCGCACCTCGGCCTCCAGGTGGGCCATCCCCCTGGGCGCGCCGAGCGCCTTGGCCACGGCCTCCTTGGCGGCGAACCTGGCGGCCAGCGACCGCACCGGCAGCTCTATCTCGGCCTCGGTGAACAGCCGCTCCTTGAGCTGCGGCGTGCGCTCCAGCGCCGCCTCGAAGCGGTCGATGTCCACGACGTCAACGCCGATGCCAAGGATCATGACCCCAGCGTACTCAGAACAGCCCGCGCTCCCACGGACCCCAGATCGCAAATGACCTGCCCTGTTTCGACTGGACGTTGACGTAGAGGGTGTGGCCGCCGGGCCCGAACGTCGAGCCCGCGAACTCCGCCCCCGGGTCGTCGGGGATCGGCTCCAGGCGGCAGAAGTCGAAGATCTGGCCCGCCTTCGTGAGCCCGCGCAGGTAGTTGTCGCCGTCGCCGTCCTCGCACAGCACGAGCGTGCCGCGCCTGCTGGCCGTCACGTTGTCGGGCAGGTCGAGCACCGTCGAGCGCGGCGACTCGTAGGCGAGCCTGAGCCGCCCGCTCCACGTCTCGTACGCCCACACCTGCCCCCGCCCCTTGCCGAACCCGGAGGGCGGCGTGTCGCCGGCCGCCGTGGCCCCGCCCTGGGTGGAGACGAAGTACACGACCCCCTGGTGGAAGACGGCCCCCTCCAGCCGGGAGAAGATCGCCGCGCCCTGCTCGCGCCCTTGGCTGCCCACGGCCTGGACGGCCTGGTCGTAGGCGGGCCTGCCGGTGAAGGTCGGGTCGGGGTCCTCGATGTCCACCCAGACGGTCTGGAAGGTGGCCGCGGGCTGCTGCCCCACGGACAGGTCCTTGCGCTTGGCGCCCTTGACGGCCAGCATCTGCAGCCGCCCGCCGTCGAGCAGCCGCCCGGCCTGGACGGGGTGCTTCGGCGGCAGGTAGCGGTAGAAGCCGGAGGGGTAGGAGAAGTTGTCCTCGGTCATGTAGAGCGCGCCCGTGGAGGGGTCGAACGCCACCGACTCGTGCGGGAACCGGCCGGCCGACTTGATCGGCCTGGCGGTGGCGGCGCGGTTGACCGGCACCTCGAAGATGTAGCCGTGCTTGCGGGTGAGCTTGGCGTTGTCGCCGCCGGAGAAGTCGTCGGCCACGTCGGGCCCGTTGACCGTCTCCTCGCAGCTCACCCAGGCCCGCCACGCCATGGGGCCGCCCGAGCAGTTCATCATGGTGCCGTTGAGCGAGGGGGCGGCCTGGATCACCTCTCCGTAGCGCGTGACGCGCAGCGTGGAGGTGCCGCCCCCGGCCATCGGGTCGTACGCCCTGGCCTTGTCGCCGAACGCGCCGACGGGGCCGTTGACCTCGTGGTTGCGGATCAGGATCGCGCTGTCCTTGGGGCCGGAGAACGCCGCCATGCCGTCGTGCCTGCCCGGCACGGCCGACCCGTCGCTGAACTTCTCGCCGGCGGCGCTGAACGAGCGATATTTGAACCCTTCGGGCAGGTGCAGCCGCACCTTCCCGTCACGCAGGTCGGGCACGGGCTTCAGCCGCCCGTAACCCCCCTGCACCGGCTTGACGCCCCCTTGCACTCCCGCGCACGCGACTCCGGCGAAGGGGCCGGCGACGGCGATCACGTTCGTGATGAAGCGACGACGGTCCATCAGACCTCCCAGCCCTGCACAGTAGCCGCCGACACCTGTTCATACGCGTGATTCGGCAAGACGGATCTTCCTTCCCCGAACTGAGTCTCGGTAATCCCACTTCTTTATCCACAGGCTGTGGATCTCGCTGCGCACACCCGGCCATGATCCGGTTCACGGCTCATCGCTACGCTGCCAAGGTGAACAACGGCTACGTGGAACTGAGCAGGGAGCAGTGGAGCGAGCTCCGCAAGAACACGCCCTTGACTCTCACCGCAGACGAGCTGGAAGAGCTTCGCGGCCTCGACGACCCCATCGACCTCACTGAAGTCACGGACATCTATCTCCCCCTGACTCGACTGCTGAACCTGCACTTCACCGGATCCAAAGAGCGCAGCAGCGTGCTGAGGGCGTTCCTCGGGCACCCCGAGCAGCGCGTGCCGTACATCCTGGGCATCGCGGGCAGCGTCGCGGTCGGCAAGTCGACGACGGCGCGGCTCCTGCACACGCTGCTGGCCCGCTGGCCCGAGCACCCGCACGTGGAGCTGATCACCACCGACAGCTTCCTCTATCCGAACGCGGTGCTGGAGGCCAAGGGGATCATGCACCGCAAGGGCTTCCCGGAGAGCTATGACCGCAGGGCGCTGGTCAGGTTCGTGGCGGAGGTGAAGGCCGGGGCGGCGGAGGTGCGCGCGCCGATCTACAGCCACCTGGAGTACGACATCGTGCCCAAGGCAAGCCAAGTCGTGAAAAGTCCGGATATCTTGATCATCGAGGGGCTCAACGTCCTCCAGCCGGCCCCGCCCACGTCCCTCGCGGTCAACGACTACTTCGACTTCTCCATCTACGTGGACGCCAAGGTCGAGGACATCCGCACCTGGTACGTGGACCGCTTCCACAAACTCCGCCGCACCGCCTTCGAGGACCCGAAGTCGTACTTCCGGTACATCGCGGAGCTCTCGTACGAGGAGGCCACGGCCTTCGCGGTCAACGTCTGGCGCGACATCAACGAGCGCAACCTGGTCGAGAACATCGCCCCCACAAGGGGCCGGGCCGACCTCGTGCTCAAGAAGGGCGCCGACCACTCGGTACGGCGGGTACGGCTCCGCCAGACCTGAGCACCTCCTCGAACAGGTAGAGGGCCAACCTGCCCCCGCACTCCTGGTCGTCCACCGCGGCGAACCAGCACTCCTCACCATGGTCGTGGCATCGGTATCGGATCATGTGCGTCAGCCTCACGCAGATGTGTCAAAACGCCATCAACGTCCGATAGACGACAATGGCCCCTGTGCTACATCTGCGACTGATCAGCCCGGCCGCGCGGACCGACGAGGCGACGACGGTGTTGGAGGACTGCCCAGGCGTCACCAACATCGTCGTCCTGCCGGGCGCGGCCCGCGAGCCGGCGGGCGACGTGATCCTCTGCGACGCGGCGCGCGAGTCCGCCAACGAGGTGCTGAACCGGCTCAAGTGGCTGGAGACCGAGGGCTCCATCGCCATCGAGCAGGTCGATCTGTCGCTGTCCAAGGTCGCGACCGACGCGGTCGAGGAGGCGCCCGGCGATCCCGACGACGCCGTGGTGTGGGAGGAGCTCGCGCACCGGGTGCACGCCGACTCCCGCATGACGTGGGCGTACCTGGCCTTCCTGGCCATCGCCACGCAGCTCGCGGGCATCGGCATCCTGCAGAACTCCCCCATCCTGATCGTCGGCGCGATGGTGCTCGGGCCGGAGTTCGGCCCGGTCGCGGGCATCTGCTTCGGCCTGCTGCGCGGCGGCTGGCACCTGGTCACCGCGGCGCTGAAGACGCTGGTCGTCGGGTTCACGGTGGCGATCGCGATCACGTTCGCCTGCGCGCTCGTCTCGAACTGGCTGGGCTGGATCGGCATCGAACACCTCCTCCGGAACGCGGAGGTCCAGTTCATCGTCAAGCCGGACCGGTGGTCGTTCATCGTGGCGCTGCTCGCGGGCGCGGCCGGGGTGCTGTCGGTCACGGCGGGCAAGTCGTCGGCCCTGGTCGGCGTCTTCATCTCGGTCACCACCGTGCCCGCGGCCGGCTACGTGGCCGTCGCGCTCGCGCTGGGCGACTGGAACGAGGTCTACGGCTCGGTCTCGCAACTCGCCGTCAACATCCTCGGCATGATCATCGCGGGCACGGGGACGCTGCTGGTCCAGCGGAAATTCTGGCCTCAAGTAGGACGGCGTTCATCCGTCTGAACGAGGCGGCGGCCCTCGCCCGCCGGGTACGGTCGGGCACATGCACATCCTCGCCACCGAGGGGCTGACCAAACGCTTCCCCACCGTCACCGCGGTCGACCAGCTCACGGTCGCCGTGGGCCCCGGCGTCACCGGTCTGGTGGGGGCGAACGGCGCGGGCAAGTCGACGCTGCTCAAGATCCTGCTCGGCCTGCTGCCGCCCACCGGCGGCGCGGCCAAGGTGCTCGATCTGGACGTGACCGCGCAGGGCGCCGAGATCCGCCGGCTCGTCGGTTACATGCCCGAGCACGAATGCCTCCCGCCCGACGTCTCCGCCACCGAACTGGTCGTCCACCTCGCACAGATGTCCGGCCTGCCGCGCTCCGCCGCCCGCGAGCGCGCCGCCGACGTGCTGCGCCACGTGGGCCTGGCCGAAGAGCGCTACCGTGCCGTCGGGGGCTACTCCACGGGCATGAAGCAGCGCGTCAAGCTGGCCCAGGCCCTGGTGCACGACCCCAAGCTGGTCTTCCTGGACGAGCCCACCAACGGCCTCGACCCGCGCGGCCGCGACGAGATGCTGACGCTGATCAGGCGCATCGGCACCGAGTTCGGCATCAGCGTGCTGGTCACCTCCCACCTGCTGGGCGAGCTGGAGCGCATCTGCGACCACGTGATCGTCATCGACTCCGGGCGGCTGCTGCGCTCGTCCGCGATCGGCGAGTTCACCCAGGCCACGCAGACCGTCACGGTCGAGGTCGAGGAGGGGCTGGAGCCGCTGGCCGCCCGGCTGACCGAGGCCGGCCAGACGGTCTCGCAGCAGGGCCGCCTGCTGGTGGTCAAGGTCCTCGGGCCCGAGACGTTCGACGCGATCCGGGACGCCGCCGTCGATCTGGACCTCTGCCTCATCCGCCTCGAACAGGGACGTCACCGCATCGAGGACGTCTTCAGGGAGGAGGTGGCGGGTGTCTGAGATCTACGACATCGGCTACCGCCACTACGACGGGCCCCGGCTCGGCCGCGCCTACGCGACCCGGGCGCTGACCGTCCACAGCCTGCGCGGCATCTTCGGCCTCGGGCGCACGGCCCGCAGCAAGATCATGCCGTTCTCCCTCTTCGTCATCATGCTCCTGCCGGCCGTCGTGGCCGTCGCGACGATGGCCCTGGCGCAGCAGCGCATCCTCCCCTACAGCGGTTTCGCCGTCATCATGCAGGCCGTCGTCGCGGTCTTCCTGGCCGCGCAGGCGCCCACCGTGGTCGCGCCCGACCTGCGCTACCGCGTGCTGCCGCTCTACCTGTCGCGTCCCGTCTCGATCGCCGAGTACGTGGGCGCCAAGGTCACGGCGATGACCGCGGCGCTCTTCCTGCTGGTGGCGGTGCCCCTGACGTTGATCTACGCCGGCGAGCTGGTGGTGGACATGCCCGGGCCGCCGGCCACCGGCGAATACCTCGGCTCCGTCCTCATGGCGCTGCTGCTGGCCGTGCTGATGTCGTCGTTCGGGCTGGCGCTGGCCTCGTTCACGCCGCGGCGCGGGCTCGGGGTGGCCTCCGTGATCGCCGTCTACCTGCTGTCGTCGGCGTCGGTCCCGTTGATCTACGGGTCCCTCTACGCCTCGGGCAACGAGGCCGCGGCCTCCTGGGCCTGGCTGGCCAACCCGTTCTGGCTGGTGGACTCCGTACAGGTCTGGCTGTTCGGCACCCCGCCGCACATCCCCGAAGGGGACTACCCGAGCGGGCCCGCCTCGGCCGCGGCCCTCGTGGTGCTGGTGGCGCTCGCCGTGGGCGCCCTCGCGCTGCGCTACAGGAAGGCGGCCGCACGGTGAAGATCGAGCTGTCTCAGGTTTCCCGCTGGTACGGCAACGTGGTGGCGGTCAACGACGTCACCATGACGATCGGCCCCGGCGTCACGGGCCTGCTCGGCCCCAACGGGGCGGGCAAGTCCACACTCCTGCACATGATGGCGGGCTTCCTGTCGCCATCCAACGGCTCGGTCACGCTGGACGGCCAGCAGGTCTGGAAGAACCACCACATTTACCGAAATATCGGCCTAGTCCCGGAACGGGAGGGCGTGTATGGCTTCCTCACCGGCTGGCAGTTCGTCCTCTCGGCCGCCCGCCTCCACGGGCTGAGCGACCCGGTGGAGGCGGCCCGCAAGGCCCTGGCCACGGTCGAGATGGAGGAGCCCAAGGACCGGCGCGTGGAGACGTACTCCAAGGGCATGCGCCAGCGCGTCAAGGTGGCCGCGGCGCTCGTCCACGACCCGCCCGTGCTCCTGCTCGACGAGCCGTTCAACGGCATGGACCCCCGCCAGCGCCTCCACCTCATGGACCTGATCCGCGCCATGGGCACGGCGGGCAAGACGATCCTGTTCAGCTCCCACATCCTGGAGGAGGTCGAACGGGTCGCCCAGCACATCGAGGTGCTGGTGGCGGGCCGGCACGCGGCGTCGGGCAACTTCCGCGAGATCCGGCGCCTGATGACCGACCGGCCCCACCTGTTCGTGATCCGTTCGAGCGACGACAGGAAGCTCGCCGCCGCCCTCATCCGCGACCACTCGACGGGCGGCATCACCCTCCGCCCCGACGGCCTGGAGGTCCAGGCCGCCGAGTTCCGCCGCTTCGCCTGGCTCCTCCCCCGGGTGGCCCAGGCGGAAGGCGTACACCTGCACCAGGTCTCCCCGGCGGACGAGGACCTGGAGAGCGTCTTCTCCTACCTCATCACCAGGAGCACCTGATGAATCCGCGAGGGAGCACCGCCGCCTGGACTGAGGAACGGCGGGAGCGCAGCGACCAGAGCGACGAGGGAAGGCGGCGGACTCCAGCGACCGAGCCGCCGAACGGAGTGAGGCCATGAACACAGTCGTTGCCGGCATCACCTACCGGGCCCTGCTCGGGCGGCGCCGCATCATCCTGCTCCTGTTGCTGCCGCTCGCCCTGATCGGGCTGGCCGTGCTCTTCCGCGTGCTCGGCGGGGGCGACCAGAGCGCGGCCGTGCAGCTGATGCAGAAGTTCGCCATCAGCACCATGCTCCCCCTGCTGGGCCTGATCGCCGGCACGGGCGTCATCGCCCCGGAGATCGACGACGGCACGATCATCCACCTGATGTCCAAGCCGATCTCCCGCCCGGTCATCGTCCGGACGAAGTTCCTGGTGGCGGCCTCGCTGATGGCCCTGTTCGGCGCCGTGCCCACCTACGTGGCGGCCTGGATCCTGGCCGGCAACGAGGACGGCATCGCCCCAGGATTCGCACTGGGAGCCCTGGTGGCCGGCATCGCGTACGCCGCCGTCTTCCTCCTGCTGGGCGTCGTCACCCGCCACGCGGTCACGATCGGCATCATCTACGCCCTCGTCTGGGAGAGCGTGGTGGGCAACTTCATCCAGGGCGCCCACAAGTTCTCGATCCAGCAGTGGGGCCAGACGATAGCCAAGCAGATCTCCGACTCCGCCTTCGTCGAGGCGGACGTCGCCCTGAGCTTCGCCGTACCCGCACTGATCGTCGTCACGGTGGTCGGCGTCTTCTGGGCGGGGCAGCGGCTGCGGGTCTTCTCGCTCACCGGGGACGAATGAACGAACGGCCCGCGGGGGTCACCCCCGCGGGCCGTTCGAAGCGTCGCTCAGACGCAGGCCGTGCGCACCACGTCGGCGAGGCGGCCGGCCACCTGGGTGGCGTGCTCCTCCGACGCGGCCTCGACCATGACCCGGATCATCGGCTCGGTGCCGCTCGGCCTGATCAGGACCCGGCCCGTCTCCCCCAGTTCGCCCTCCGCCTCGGCGACGGCGGCCAGCAACTCGGGGGCGGCGGCCTTGCCCTTGTCCACGTCCTTGACGTTGATCAGGATCTGCGGCAGCGGCGTCATCACCGCGGCCAGCTCCTTCAGCGACAGGCCCGACTTGGCCACCACGCCCAGCAGGTGGAGCGAGGTGAGCAGGCCGTCGCCGGTGGTGGCGTGGTCGAGCATGATGACGTGGCCCGACTGCTCCCCGCCCAGGTTGTAGCCGTCGGACTTCATCCGCTCCAGCACGTAGCGGTCGCCGACCGCGGTCTCCACCACGGTGATGCCCGCGTCGCGCATGGCCAGCTTGAAGCCCAGGTTGGACATCACGGTCGCCACCACGGTGTCCTTGGCCAGCAGGCCCTCGCCGTGCATGGCGGCGGCGAGGATGGCCATGATGCGGTCGCCGTCGACGATCGCGCCCGTGTGGTCGATCGCCAGGCAGCGGTCGGCGTCGCCGTCGTAGGCCACGCCCAGGTCCGCCCCGCGCGACACGACGATCTGCGCGAGCTTGTCCAGGTGGGTGGAGCCGTGGCCGGCGTTGATGTTGAGGCCGTCGGGCCTGGCGCCGATGGCCTCGACCCTGGCGCCCGCCCGCACCAGCGCCTCCGGGGCCACCATGTGGGCGGCGCCGTGAGCGCAGTCGACCACGATGTTCAGCCCGTCGAGCGCGGCGTTCATCGTGGTCAGCAGGTGGGAGACGTACCGGTTGGCCTCACCGTACGCTTCCCGCACCCGGCCCACGGCCGAGCCGACGGGAAAGCTCCAGTCCTCGCCCAGCCGCCGTTCGATCTCGTCCTCGACCGCGTCCGACAGCTTGAAGCCGCCGCGGGCCAGGAACTTGATGCCGTTGTCCGGCGCCGGGTTGTGCGAGGCCGACAGCATGACGCCGAGATCGGCGCCGAGCGCGGCGGTGAGGTGGGCGACGGCCGGGGTGGGCAGTACGCCGAGGCGCAGCACGTCCACACCGGACGCCGCGAGGCCGGCGACCACCGCGGCCTCGAGAAACTCTCCCGAGGCGCGAGGGTCCCGGCCCACGACCGCCACCGGCCTGCTCTTGCGGCCGGCAGCGGCGAACGCGCCCGCATCGCCGAGGACGTGAGCCGCCGCGACCGAAAGGTCCATGGCGAGCTGCGCCGTGAGGTCGCGACCCGCGACCCCACGTACCCCGTCGGTGCCGAAAAGGCGCGCCAATTTAGCGCTTGCTGTACTGCGGAGCCTTGCGGGCCTTCTTGAGGCCGTACTTCTTCCGCTCCGTGGCGCGGGCGTCACGGGTGAGGAAGCCGGCCTTCTTCAGCGGCGGCCGGTTGGTCTCGACGTCCAGGATCGCCAGGGCGCGGGACAGGCCCATGCGCAGCGCGCCGGCCTGGCCGGTCACGCCGCCGCCGTCGATGCGCGCGATGACGTCGAACGCCTCCTCGGCGCCGAGCACCACGAAGGGCTCGTTGACGATCTGCTGGTGGACCTTGTTCGGGAAGTAGACGTCCAGCGAACGACCGTTGATCGTCCACTTGCCGGTGCCGGGGACGATGCGCACGCGGGCGATCGCCTCCTTGCGGCGGCCGGTGCCGTACGAGTTGCCCGTGGTGACGGGCTTGCGCACGGGCGCGTCGGCGCTGGCGGCGGACTCGGTGGTGTACTCGGACGGGAATTCCTCGCTGGAGATTTCCTCCAGCTCGGGCTCGACGGCCGTCTCGACACCGGTGGGCTCAGCCACGGTTCTCCTCTAACTCTTTCGAACTACTACTGGGCGATCTGGGTGATCTGGAACGGCACCGGCTGCTGGGCCTGGTGCGGGTGCTCGGAACCCGCGTAGACCTTCAGCTTCTTCGCCATCTTCCGGCCGAGGGAGTTCTTCGGAAGCATGCCCTTGACGGCCTTCTCGACGGCCTTGTCCGGCCGCTTCTCCATGAGCTCGCCATAGCTGACGGAACGCAGACCGCCCGGGTAGCCCGAGTGGCGGTACGCCTTCTTCTGCTCAAGCTTGTTACCACTGAGCGCGATCTTGTCCGCGTTGATCACGATGACGAAGTCACCGGTGTCGACGTGGGGAGCGAAGATCGGCTTGTGCTTGCCGCGGAGCAGGGTCGCGACGTGGCTGGCCAGCCGGCCCAGCACGACATCGGTCGCGTCGATGACGTACCACTGACGCTGGACGTCGGCGGGCTTCGGTGAGTACGTGCGCACGGTCGTAGCCTTCTTTATGCTCGCGTCTTCGGCGCTGTCGGATGCGACAGCTACATTTGGTCGGTCGGTGCGGGCACACGACGGCCCGGACCTTCCGTCTCCTCATTGCGGGAGATGACGCCGGACGCGCCGCGCATTGGTCACGCGGGACCTATGCACACAACGAACCTAAGCTACTCGCCCAAAGGCGCGCAGGTCAAAACGACCAGTAGCCCGGAGCGAGTCTACCCGAACGCAGAACGGTTAGGTTTCGTTTCCCTGGGACCTCTTCTTTCCCAGGACCAGACATCCCTATCGTTAGCGGCGGTATGTGGCAGAACTCTCACTCCCGGCCAACCCAGCGGGGCGCTCGGCGCCGGAATCACCTGGGGGTGCTGGCCTGCCTCATGACCGTGCTCTTCACGGGGGTGCTGCTCGGCCGGCTCACCGACGACGCCGAGCCGAACCCCCATATCTATCTCAACGAGACCGCCCCGCCCGCCGCGGCCACCGCCAACCCCGCGCCGACGACGGCCAGGAAGGCGCAGCAGCAGGTCGAGATGATCCCCAGGGAGATCACGACCAAGGCCGTGCCCCGCGGCCGGGCCACCCCCAAGGCCACCAGATCGCCCGACGGCCAGATCGCCGGGTTCAACTCCCAGGACAACCCCGCGATGCTCAGCGACGGCAGCGGCGGCGTGCAGATCATGCCCGGACTGGCGGCCAAGGTCGTCTCGCTGACCAACTCCGCCCGGTCCCGCCACGGCTGCGGGGCGCTCAGGGTGAACTCCGGTCTCTCCGGCTCCGCGCGTACGCACTCGCTGGAGATGGCCCAGACCGGGCAGCTCTCGCACACCTCCCCTGACGGCTCGTCGCCGTGGGACCGGATGGAGCGCGCGGGATACCGCTGGGGCGCCGCCGAGAACATCGGCGCCGGGTACAGCACCCCCGAGGAGGCGGTGCGCGGCTGGCTCGACAACCCCGACCAGCGCAAGAACATCCTCGACTGCGGACTGAAGGCCATCGGGGTGGGCGTCGCGTCCGGCCCGGACGGGCCATGGTGGACCCAGGACTTCGGAACCCGATGACGCGCATCACGGTAATGTCGCCGCATGGCTTTTCCCGAAGGACGTGAAAACAGCGCCCCCTATGGCATGGGGAGTGTCTTCCAGCCTGCGGGCAGACGCCGCGCTCCGAACGGTCCCGGCGGTCCGGCCGGTCCCGATGGTCCCGGCGCGCACCCGGCCGCCCTCCCTGCCGTCGCCGAGCAGCACCGACGGCAGCGCCCTCCGGTATTCGTGCGTCACGTTCATCGAGGTTTGGCCC